>CABYOB010000067.1 GCA_902520385.1 uncultured Bacteroidota bacterium | reverse complement strand
GGGAAAATTGTCGGGGTAAGAGGATTTGAACCTCCGCTCTCACGCCCCCCAGACGTGCGCTTTAACCGGACTAAGCTATACCCCGAAAATTAAGGAATTACTTGAAAATAAATAGATTTACCTGAAGCAAAAACACCTGCTCCATTTTCAACATTTGTGAAAACAGGCACTGGTTCAGTTCCAAAATCACTGAAAAAACTATCATCATTAGCTTCCATAGAATTATAGTAATTAAAAGCCTCTTCACTAAAAGAAGTCAATTGGAGAAATATGCTATCATTCATTTCAGCATCTATTTTATATTCAAAATCAAATGAAATTTCTTTTTGAGTTCCGTTAAATAAGTCATCACTAAAAAATACCCTTCTACCACTAAAACTATAGCCATCCCAAGGAATACCTTGAGAAAATGATGGGTCATTCGAGTATAAAATTAACGGATAAGACTTTTGTACAGATTCAAATTCACCATCTTCATCCTCAACCTCACCGGAAGTATGCACGTACAAACTAATCCTATAGTAATTATTTACATTTGGATCATCAAAAAAACTCAAATTTAGAGTAGAAAGATAAACGTCACTTAGATCTGAGTTATCAATAATTTCTAATTCAGTTAAATCTATTTCTTCAGGAACAGTAGTCTCAGCTGTAACTGATTCAAAATTTGAATGCTCTACTTCAATGGAATATGTGGATCCAACTTGAGGTAAAGCATCAAAAGTATAGTAATAAATTGGCTCAATTTGGTCAGCCCCCCACCAATAACCAGATTGTTCTAAAATGTAAATAGAATCTTGATTATTAAAATCAACACTCATTTCTCCAAGTAAATTATTATCCTCATATAATAAAACATTAGCATCAGATATAGAGTTAATTTCACCTTGTTGGAAAGCACCAACAGAGTTAGAAACATGTAGTGACATAATTGAATCTGTATCAAGAATTCCATTAACAACTAAAAAAGGTGTGTGCCCTGGTATTTCTAACTCGACAACTTGTTCTTGACAACTAAATATTAAAATAGAACAAAAAAAATTAAAATCTTTTTCATAATTAAAACTTTATACTATATGTTATTGTTGGAATTATTGGGAATAAAGAAACTTGTCTTGCAACGTTTTCATTATTATCATTTTGAGCTAAATAAACAAAAAATGGATTTTGTCTATTGTATAAATTATAGATTGATAAATTCCAAGTTCTTTTATATCTTCTTTTTTCTTTATGAAAATTAATTCCTAAATCAAATCTATGATATGGGTTCATCCTACTTGAATTTCTCTTACCATAATATTCAACTGTTTGTATATAATCTCCATTAGGCCCACCTTCAAAAGACCAATATGTAGCTTGTGGAAATGTAATAGCATTTCCGGTTCCATATACCCATGTAGCACCTATATCTAATCTATCACTAAAAACATGAGATAAAACTAAAGATATATCATGCCTTCTGTCATATTTATAAGAATACCAATCACCAAAATTAATATTATCAAATTTTCGGTCTGACCAAGATAATGTATAACCTACCCAACCTGTTGTTTTCCCGTTATTCTTTTGAAAAAATAACTCCAAACCATAAGACCTACCCTTCCCCCCAGTTTCAATAGAAGATTCCCAACCAGTAGCATCAAAAAAAGAAGAGCCCTCTTTATAAGATATCAAATCATTCATTGTTTTATAATACCCCTCTAAACTAGCTTCCAAAACACCATTAAATAAACTAGTATTAATAGACATCGCTACTTGTCTTGATTGTTGAGGTGGTACAGAGTCCGTAGAAGGAACCCAAATATCAGTGGGTAAACCAACAGAGGAATTTGTTAATAAATGTAAATTTTGCTGCATTTCAGCATATGAACATTTAACAGACCATTTATCATCTAACATATATCTTCCTGAAAAACGAGGTTGTAATTTAAAATAGTTATTATTCCTAATTGAAAAAATACCTGCATGTAAACCAAAATTAGCTTTAAACCTCTCAGTAAACTTGATTTCATCTTCAATGTAAAAAAAAGCATCATGTGCCACTAAGTCTTC
>CABYOB010000066.1 GCA_902520385.1 uncultured Bacteroidota bacterium | reverse complement strand
AGTTTATTAGATATTAATTTTTTTATTTGATTTGTTATCTTTGAAAAAAACAAATAATTAATATTTTTAATATGAATAATAAACAACCAGAAATAAATCCAAAAAAAGCAACCTTTTTATTAACCTTGGCTTTTTTTGGTATTTTTATTGTCCTTTTTTCAAGCAGACTTTTTTATACTATTCCTCAAGGTTTTGAAGGTTATATGTTTTACACTTTCGGAAATGGTCTTGATAAAGAAAATGTTAAAGGTCAAGGTTTTCATTTGAAATTTCCCTGGGACAATTTAATAAAGTACGATATTAGAATTCAAGAAAATATGAGTACGATGGAAGTATTGTCAAAGAATGGTTTGACTATTGCTATGGAACTTTCATATAGATATAGTCCTATGGTTGGAAAATCTGGTTATATAGAAGAAAGTATTGGTTCAAATTATCACGATAAAATTATTATTCCAGAAATTAGATCTGTTTCAAGAGAGGTAATTGGTGAATATTTACCTGAAGAACTATATTCCACAAAAAGAGAGACTATTGAAGATGAGATATTTGAAAAAACATTAGTTGCTTTGATTCAAAAGAATATAAAATTGGATGCGGTTTTAATAAGAGATGTTACTCTTCCGCAAACTTTACAAGCTGCAATTGAAAAAAAATTAAAACAAGAACAAGAGGCTTTAGAGTATGACTTTAAAATAGAAAAGGCACAAAAAGAAGCCACAAGATTAGAAATAGAAGCTAGAGGAAAAGCAAAAGCTAATGATATTTTAGATGCCAGTTTAACAGAAAACGTTTTAAGGGATAAGGGTATTGAGGCTACAATGAAATTGTCAGAATCTCCAAATTCTAAAGTTGTTGTGGTAGGTTCAGGAAAAGATGGATTGCCTTTAATATTAGGAAATAATTAATATTTATTTTTTTTAGTAAGTATTTTTCTTAGTAAAGAAATATTATCTCTGTAGATTGAAGCGTCTGTAAAATTTAGTGCTTTAGCTGCTTTTTCCATCAGATTTTTATTTTCTTTCATAAGTTTTTTGATTTCTTTTTCAGATAAATTAATTAAATGTTCTTTTAATATTTGATTTGGACTTATTATTTTTTTATCTCTCTTTGATTTAAAATCATATTTGATTTTACTTTTTAATGATTTTGGAGTTATATTGTTTTTAATGTTATATTTTTTTTGAATTTTTCTTTTACGATCTGTTTCAATAATAGTTTTTTGAATTGATTCAGTCATTGAATCTGCATATAATATTGCTTTTCCATTTATATTTCTGGCAGCTCTACCAATAATTTGAATTAAAGATTTTTTAGATCTTAAAAATCCTTCTTTATCAGCATCAATAATTGCTACTAAAGAAACTTCTGGGAAATCTAAACCTTCTCTTAATAGATTTACACCAACTAATACATCAAAATGACCTATTCTAAGATTTTCCATAATTTCTATTCTCTCAATTGTGTCTACTTCGGAATGTATGTATGAACATTTAATACCTGCTTCTATTAAGTATTCACTTAATTTTTCAGCCATTTTTTTAGTTAATGTCGTAACTAAAGTTCGCTCATTAATTTTTATTTTTTCATGTATTTCATTTAGTAAATCATCAACTTGATTTTTGGATTTTCTAATTTCAATTTTTGGCTCTAAAATCCCATTTGGTCTTATTAATTGTTCAATTATAACTCCGCCACATTTTTTCATTTCATAATCAGATGGTGTCGCACTAAGGAATATGGTTTGAGGAATTATTTTTTCAAATTCTTCAAAATTTAAAGGCCTATTATCTAGAGCAGAAGGTAGCCTGAAACCATAGTCAACTAAATTTTTTTTTCTCGCTTTATCACCTCCATACATACCTTTAACTTGCGGAATAGTAACGTGACTTTCATCTATTACAAATAAAAAATCCTTGGGAAAATAGTCAAATAAACAAAATGGCCTTTCACCAACTAATCTCTTGTCAAAATATCTAGAATAATTTTCAATTCCCGGGCAATAACCTAATTCTTTTATCATTTCTATATCCAATTCAGTTCTTTTTTCTAACCTTTCGGCTTCTTCTACTTGATTATTTTTAATTAAA
>CABYOB010000065.1 GCA_902520385.1 uncultured Bacteroidota bacterium | reverse complement strand
TTACATGTTGACTTTCTTGAACTTTCAGATAACGAATTGGTATCTATGGAGATTCCTGTTCAGCTGATGGGGAATTCTATTGGAGTTAGAAATGGAGGGCAACTGAATTTAGTTATGAGAAAATTACTAATCAGGTCTTTTCCTAAAAATATACCTGATAACATTTCCATCGATATATCTGAATTGAGAATTGGAAATTCAATTAGAATTACAGATATTGAAAACGATAATTATAACTTTATTCAACCTGAGAGCGCAGTAGTGGTTAGTGTTAAAACAGCTAGGAATATAATAGAAGAAGAAGAAGAAGAAGAAGAGGGAGAAGGAGAAGCAGAAGGAGAAGAGGGTGCAGATGCTAAAAAAGAAGGAGGAGATTCATCTTCCAAGGAAGAAAAGAGCGATTCACAATAAAAAATTATATTTTTATTGCGAATAGTTTTATAAATGAATAAATATTTAATCGTTGGTTTAGGCAATGAAGGCTTAAACTATGTTAACACAAGGCATAATATTGGGTTTAATATAGTTGATCATTTAGCCATAGGGCACTCCTGCATTTTTTCGGATAAAAAATATGGAAGTCTTGCTCAATTAAAAATCAAAGGGAAAATTATTTACTTGCTAAAACCAACAACATTTATGAATTTGAGTGGTAAAGCTGTAAATTATTATTTAAATTATTTGAAAATACCAATAGAGAATCTATTAGTAATTTCCGATGATTTAAATTTAGATTTTGGAAATATACGGTTGCGTCCAAAAGGAAGTCATGGTGGACATAACGGACACAGAAATATAATTGAAACTTTAAACACATCCATTTATTGCAGGTTAAGATTTGGTATAGGGAAAAACTTTAATAAAGGCGAGCAAGTAAACTATGTTTTATCTAAATGGTCTTTTGATGAAAAAAAAAATTTAGAATCTAAACTTGATTTATGTTCGAAAATGATACTCAACTTTGTACTATCGGGTATAGACAACACAATGAATATTTTTAATAATTAAGATGATATGAAAAAAACAATTTTAATTTTTATTTTTTTTGTTCCTTTTGCAATTTTATCTCAAAAGATATTCTCAGTTGATTATTCTTCTCAAGCTGATGTGAAAGTTTATGTAGTTGATTATTCTTCTCAAGCTGATTTAAATGTATTTAAAGTTGATTATTCTTCTCAAGCTTCCGGGAACGAAGGAAATTGGTTTTTTGTTGATTATTCTTCTCAAGCTGATGTCAAGGTATTTTTTGTTGATTATTCTTCTCAAGCTGATATTAAAATACATTTTGTAGATTATTCATCCCAAAGTGGATGGAGAGATAAAAGTAAAAAACATTTATTTTACTAATTCTAAATAAATTGGGCAATGATCCGAATGATTCACATCACTTAAAATTGACGCTTGTTTGATTTTTTTTAAATAACTATTACTAATCATATGGTAATCTATTCTCCATCCTTTATTTCTCTGCCTTGAAAGAGCTCTATAGCTCCACCAGCTATAATGATGGGGGGCTTTATTTTTTTCTCTAAAAGTATCTACAAATCCTAAATCTAAAAAATCTGTCATCCATTTTCTCTCCTCAGGCAAAAATCCAGAAGAATTTTTATTCCTTATAGGATCATGTATATCTATAGACTTATGACAAATATTATAGTCACCTGAAATTAGCGTAGATTCATTTTTGTTTTTAATAAAACTCATAAATTTCATTAAAAATTTCATTTTGAAATTTTGTCGTAATTCCCCACTAGATCCAGATGGGAAATATACTGAATAGATACTTATATTACGGTACTCTATTTTAAGAACTCTACCTTCAGAATCAATTTGTGGGTCGTTCATTCCATAAACAACATTGCTAGGTAATGTTTTACATAAAATAGCAACTCCACTATAACCTTTTTTTTGAGCAGAATGCCAATAACAATGATAACCCAGATTAGTAAATAATCTTTCATCAAATTGATCTTTATTAGCCTTAATCTCCTGAAAACAAATGACATCTGGTTTCAATTTTTGAATCCATGTAATAAGACCTTTCTTGAGAGCAGCCCTAATACCGTTTATATTATAAGAAATTATTTTCATA
>CABYOB010000064.1 GCA_902520385.1 uncultured Bacteroidota bacterium | reverse complement strand
CATGATTACATGCTATACATGTTTGACCAGCATTGACATATTTGGACCATAAAATTTTTTCTATTGAATCATCTAAATTAGATGTTCCGTCTACAATAGTATGATTTTTTCCTCCTAGCTCAAGAGTAACAGAACATAAATTTTCCCCAGCTTCTTTCATAACTTTTTTTCCAATTTTTGGAGAGCCAGTGAAAAAAATGTGATTGAAGGGTAGTTTTATTAAAGTTTCACCTACTTTATGATCACCCAATACAACAATATTTTCTTTATTATTAAATAAATCATGAGTCATATTTTTAATTAATTCACTCACATTGGGAGTGAATTCAGATGGTTTTATAATATTAAAATTTCCAGCTGCAATTGAAGATACAAGAGGATTAAGAGTTAGGTTTAAAGGATAATTCCAAGGTGAAATAATAAGACAGACTCCTTTGGGTTCATAATGAATTTCAGAACTAGTTCCTAAAAGATGGAGAGGTGTTTTAACTTTTTTTGGAGAATTCCATTTTTTTAAATTTCGTAATGTGTAATCAATATGACTAATCACAGGTTTGAATTCTGTAGTATAAATTTCAGTAAGAGGTTTGCTATAATCTTTTAAAATAGTTTCAATAATTAAACTTTCATTATCTTTTATCCATTTTCTTATGCTCTTAATTTTATTTATTCTATTTTTTAAATCAGATTTTTTTGTTTTGAGAAACAGTTGTTTTTGTAAAAAAAAGATTTCATTTAAATTCATTTTCAAAATTTAAATTGAGTATGTTATTGCTTCAGGGTTAATTTTTCTAACTAATCCTTGTAATACTTTTCCGGGTCCAACTTCAACAAACTCACTAGCTCCGTCATTAATCATTTTTTCTACAGATTGTTGCCATTTAACAGGAGATACTAGTTGCTTAATTAAATTAACTTTTATTTCTTCAGTGTTAGTAATTCCACAAGCATTAACATTTTGATAAATTGGGCAAATTGGAGAGTTAAATGTAGTTTTTTCTATAAATTTTTGCAGTTTTTCTTTTGCAGGTTCCATCAAAGGGGAGTGAAATGCTCCTCCAACTGGTAGAATAATAGCTCTTCTTGCTCCTAATATTTTTAATTTTTCACAGGCATTTTCTACAGCTAATTTCTCACCTGAAATTACTATTTGCCCTGGACAGTTAAAGTTTGCGGGAACAATAATTCCACTTATCTTATCACAAACTTCTTGTACAATATTTTTATCCATTTGTAGAATTGCAGCCATGGAAGAGCTTTGTTTTTCACAAGCCTTTTGCATTTCTTCAGATCTTATTTTAACTAATTTCAATCCGTTTTCAAAAGATAAAACTTCTCCTGCTGTTAATGCCGATATTTCTCCCAATGAGTGTCCAGCTAACATCACAGGATTAAATTTTTTATTTTTTTTATTTATTTCTGCTAAAATAACAGAGTGAATAAATATTGAGGGTTGAGTAACATTAGTTTGTTTTAATTCTTCATTAGTGCCATTGAACATTATTTCAGAAATATTAAAACCTAAAATATCATCAGCTTTTTTAAACATTTTTTTTGCTTCTGGTAACTCTTTAAGATCAGCTCCCATGCCAGGAAATTGAGAACCTTGTCCCGGGAAAATATATGCTTTCATAAAAATTTAATTATAGTAATATTTCATTTTTCTCCTACGATGTGTGAATTAAGCTTGACCATAATTCGTGAGAAATCTCACTACTAAATTTACTATTTGGTGCTAGAATTACTGAAACAGCATCATGAGAATGTAGAGATTCTTGGTGGGAGCAAATAACTCTAAAATCTTTAATTCTTTTATCTTTCTTCAATTCTTCATATAGCAATCTTGCAGAATCTTCAACAAATTTTAAGTATATCCCATTTAATTCTGCAAATGCCATTTCATCTTCTCTTTTTACAATTACTTGAGTCTCAGTATGAAGTGCTTTTTCACATATTTTTTGTAAATCCTCGATCCAAACAAGTTCATTAAATTCTACTGATATTCTAGCTACAGATCTTTGGGAATGAGCTACTGTTGGGATTTTTCTTTCTTTTCTTGCAAATTCAGATAGTTCATAAGAACATGGGCATGCAGAAGAAT
>CABYOB010000063.1 GCA_902520385.1 uncultured Bacteroidota bacterium | reverse complement strand
CACTTAAAAAAAGAGCTTCTCTTTTATTACAAGACTCCGTCCATGGCCGATTTTCTGGCTCATTAGAAATTGATGAAAAAAGAAAATCTATAATAGTAAATGGACAACACATTAACTTTCTGTCTTCTACAGAAAAAATTGACTTTAAAAAACTTGGTATAAAAGACGCTTTATTAATTGATAGCACAGGTATTTTCAAAGATAAAAAGCAATTAAAAACACATTTAAATCATTACATAAAAAAAGTATTATTAACAGCACCTGGAAATTCAATTCCTAACATCGTTTATGGGGTTAATCATAAAAAGTTCGATATTCAAAAAGAAAATATTATTTCTGCTGCATCTTGCACAACTAATGCTATTGCTCCAATTTTATATGTAGTAAACAAAACAAAAAAAATTGTTAAAGGACATATAGAAACAATCCATGCATACACTAATGACCAGAATTTATTAGATAACATGCATGGAAAAAATCGAAGAGGTCGTTCGGCAGCAATTAATATGGTTATTACTTCAACTGGAGCGGGAAAGGCAATTTCTAAAATAATGCCAAGGCTTAATGGTAAATTAACTGCAAACGCTATAAGAGTACCAACTCCAAATGGTTCTTTAGCTGTAATGAGTTTAGATATAAAAGAAAAAACATCAACTGAGGAAATAAATGAAATACTTAGAAAATCCTCTCTCTCTGGAGAATTAGTAAATCAAATAAAATATTCTATTAATGAAGAACTAGTATCTAGTGATATAATTGGCACAACAGGGTGTTCAATTTTTGATTCAAATGCTACAATTGTATCAAAAAATGGAAAAAATGTTATACTATATGTTTGGTACGACAATGAGTTTGGATATACAAAACAAGTAATTAGATTAGCAAAATATATAAGTGGGGTAAGAAGATTACATTACTACTAATCTATTAAGTATCTTAATTTCTCTACTACGTAATCAATTTCTTCTATAGTATTGTACTTGCAAAAAGAAAATCTAACAACTACGTTATCATTTTTTTTATTAACCTCAGAAATCACGTGTGACAACTTAGAACTACCTGAACTACAAGCACTTCCACCAGAACAAGCAATGCCAAACAAATCTAAATTCAATAATAATAAATCTGAATTTTTAAATCTTGGAATAGATACACTTAACACAGTATATAAACTTTTTGAAATATCACTAGACAAACCGTTATATGAAATTTCAGGAATACTATTATTTAAACTTTTGATCATATGCTCTTTTAATTTCAAAATATGAGCATGATGTAATGACATTTTTGAAAATGCAATCTCCATAGCAGTGGATAAGCCAACAATTCCATAAACATACTCTGTGCCACCTCTCATGTTTTTTTCTTGACTACCACCATGGATGAGTGGTGTTATATTTATTTTACTATTCACATATAAAAACCCTACCCCTTTTGGGCCATGAAATTTATGAGCTGAACAAACTAAAAAATCAAGAGGATTTTTTTTGACATCAATAGGCAAGTGAGCAATAGTTTGAACTGTATCACTATGAAATAAAGCATTATATTTTGTACACAATTTAGAAACCTTTTCAATTGGTAATAAATTTCCAATTTCATTATTTGCGTGCATTAAACTAACTAAACAATTTTTTTTATTTTTTAATAACTTTTCTAAATCTAAAAGATCTATTTCTCCTAAATCTGTTACTTTGACATAATGAAGATTAATTTTATTTTGTCTTTCTAAGTTTATGACAGTATTTAATACAGCAGGATGTTCTATTTTTGAAGTTATTATATTTTTTATACCTGCATCTTTTACAGCTCCTATTATAGCCATATTATCAGCCTCTGTGCCACCAGATGTAAAAAAAATTTCACTTGGGGAAGCATTTATCAACTTTGCAATTTTTCTCCTTGAACTTTCAATTAAAGCTCTACTTTTTCTTCCAAAAGAATGTATAGAAGACGGGTTTCCATAATTTTTTCTTAAACAATCCGTCATAACAACTACAACATTCGGATCAACTCTAGTAGTTGCGGCATTATCTAAATATACTTTCTCAATCACAATATTTTTTTTATATAGAAATTAATAAAATCTTTTAACTCCTCCATT
>CABYOB010000062.1 GCA_902520385.1 uncultured Bacteroidota bacterium | reverse complement strand
TGTGTGTTGGGCTTGGTTTTTTATAAAAAGTTATCTGGCCTATCTAGTTGATTTTTTCATCTATTTTGTTTTTAATTTATATATTTGCCCTTAAAATTTATAAGACATGGAGTTTTTAGAAGAAAATTTAATTTATTTAGTCCCTGCTATGGGGGTTTTGGGTTTAATTGTAATGTTTATTAAGTCTCGTTGGGTTTCAAAGCAAGATCCTGGTGACGAGAAAATGGTTACACTATCAAACCATATTGCTAAAGGGGCTATGGCTTTTTTGGTTGCCGAGTGGAAGGTTTTGGGTGTTTTTTCTGTTATTGCCGCAGGGCTCTTAGCTTGGTCTGGGACGCTAGTTGAAACATCAACGCCTTTTATTGCTGTTTCTTTTATTATAGGGGCTGTTTTTTCTGCCCTAGCTGGTTATTTTGGGATGAATATTGCAACTAAGGCTAACGTAAGAACAACCCAGGCTGCCAGAACTAGTTTGTCTAAGGCTCTTCGTGTTTCTTTTACAGGTGGGACGGTAATGGGGCTTGGTGTTGCTGGTCTTGCTGTTTTTGGCTTAGGAAGTTTGTTTATAATTTTTAACTCTTTGTATAGTGGTGTTGTTGATGGTTTTGTTGACCAACACAAAATGGAGATTGCGTTAGAGGTGTTGGCTGGCTTTTCTTTAGGGGCGGAGTCAATTGCTTTATTTGCAAGAGTTGGTGGGGGTATATACACAAAGGCCGCTGATGTTGGTGCTGATTTAGTTGGTAAGGTTGAAGCAGGAATTCCTGAAGATGACCCAAGAAACCCTGCTACTATCGCTGATAATGTAGGTGATAACGTAGGTGATGTTGCTGGAATGGGGGCTGATCTTTTTGGTTCTTATGTTGCTACAATTCTTGCCACCATGGTATTAGGAAGAGAAATTCAAATTTTTGATGAGGGGTTTAATTCTTTGTCTGAAAACGGAATGTTTCAGTCTATAAACTTTATTTTGCTACCTATGATTATTGCTGGGCTTGGGTTGATTTTTTCCATAGTTGGTTCTTTTTTTGTTAGAATAAAAAAAGAATCTGGCTCTGTTCAAAACGCTTTAAATATTGGTAATTGGCTTTCTATTATTTTAACCCTTATTGCCTCTTTCTTCGTTGTTAGCTGTATGCTTCCTGATGGGTATTTTTCTATGAGAGAAGACTTGAGTGTTCTCTCAGTTGATAGCGACTCTGTTTTTTCTAAAATGGGTGTTTTTTGGGCTATTTTTACCGGGCTTGTTGTTGGTGGTTTAATGTCAATTATTACTGAGTATTATACTTCCATGGGAAAAAGGCCTGTTAATTCTATTGTTAACCAGTCTTCTACAGGACACGCAACCAACATAATTGGAGGGTTGGCTGTTGGTATGGAGTCGACTGTTTTGCCTATTTTGGTTCTTGCTGGTGGTATTTTTGTTTCATTTCAGTGTGCCGGACTATATGGTGTTTCTATTGCTGCTGCCGGTATGATGGCGACTACCGCGATGCAGTTAGCTATTGATGCTTTTGGCCCAATTGCGGACAACGCTGGTGGGATTGCTGAAATGAGCGGCCTTCCAAAAGAGGTTAGGGAAAGAACGGACAACTTAGATGCTGTAGGAAACACCACCGCTGCTGCCGGCAAGGGTTTTGCTATTGCTTCTGCCGCCCTTACTGCTTTAGCTTTATTTGCTGCTTTTGTGGGCCTGGCTGGTATTGATTCTATTGATATTTATAAGGCTGAGGTTTTATCCGCTTTATTCGTTGGGGCAATGATTCCTTTTATATTTTCTTCTTTAGCTATTGCGGCTGTGGGTCGTGCTGCAATGGACATGGTAAAAGAAGTTAGAAGACAATTTAAAGAAATTCCTGGAATAATGGAGGGTAAAGCAACCCCAGAATATGAAAAATGTGTTGAAATTTCAACAAAAGCTTCTATTAGAGAAATGATCTTACCTGGCGCAATTCCATTAATTGTTCCTGTGGTTGTTGGTTTTTCTTTTGGTCCTGAGGTTTTGGGTGGTCTTTTAGCTGGTGTTACTGTGTCTGGTGTTTTAATGGGTATTTTTCAAAACAACGCTGGTGGCGCCTGGGATAATGCAAAAAAATCTATTGAGGCTGCTGGAAATAAAGGATCAGAAGAACACAAGGCGTCTGTTACAGGGGATACTGTTGGGGAT
>CABYOB010000061.1 GCA_902520385.1 uncultured Bacteroidota bacterium | reverse complement strand
TCAATTCCATTCTATCTCTCAAAGCAGGCTCTATAGAACTAATGTCATTTGCTGTTGCTATAAATAAAACCCTGGAAAGATCAAATCCTGTTTCAATATAATTATCATAAAATGCGTTATTTTGCTCAGGATCTAACATTTCAAGCATGGCAGCAGATGGGTCTCCGAAAGAATCTCTATTTAATTTATCAATTTCATCTAAAACAAAAACAGGATTAGAGGATTTAGCCCTCTTTATAGACTGGATTACCCTACCTGGCATTGCTCCAATATATGTCTTTCTATGACCTCTAATTTCAGACTGATCTCTTAATCCACCTAAAGACATTCTAATATAATTTCTTCCTAAAGCAGATGCAATTGATTTACCTAATGATGTTTTACCTACTCCTGGAGGGCCATGCAAACAAATAATTGGAGAACGCATATCACCTTTTAATTGAAGAACTGCTAAATACTCTAAAATTCTATTTTTTACTTTTTCTAAACCGTAATGATCTTTATTTAAAATTCTTTCTGCTTTTTTTAAATTAAACTGATCTTCAGTAAATTCATTCCAAGGAAGATCTAATAATGTTTCAACATAAGTTCTTTGAACACCATACTCACCAACTTGAGGATTCATTCTCTGGAGTTTTTTAAGTTCTTTTTCAAAATGAATTTTTGTTTTTTGATCCCACTTTTTTGTTTTTCCTTTTTTCCTCATACCTTCAATTTCCTCTTGATGGACATTACCTCCTAACTCCTCTTGAATGGTCTTTAATTGTTGATTTAATAAGTATTCCCTTTGTTGGTCATCTAAATCTGATTTTACTTTTGATTGAATTTCATTTTTCATTTCAAGCACCTTAAGTTCCTCATTAAGATACTTTAAAGCCATTTTTGTTCTAGTCTCCAACGAAGATTCTTCTAGCATCTTTTGTTTATCTGAAACTTTAAGGTTCATATTTGACGAAACGAAGTTTACAAGAAAAGAATCACTTTCTATATTATTAACAGCAAATGCGACCTCTGAAGGTATTTTAGGAGATTCCTTAATAATTTTTAGAGCTAAATCTTTTAAGGAACTAACAAGTGCTTTAAAACTATCATTGTTTTTTTTTGGATAAGTTTCTAAAAATGGAGAAACAGTTGCTTTAAAATATGGATCCGTTTGAGTAATAGAATTTAACTTAAATTTTCTCAAACCTTGAATAATTATAGTACTAGTACCATCTGGCATTTTAAACAATCTCATAATTTTAGCCATCGTCCCAATTGTATTTAAGTGACTAGAATTAGGATTTTCAATACTTGTGTCTTTCTGAGAAACAGTACCTATGATTTTCTTTCCAACATAATAATCTTTAACCAACTTAATTGACTTCTCTCTACCAACAGTAATTGGAATAACAACTCCTGGAAACAGGACAGTATTTTTTAATGGTAAAATTGGTAACTCTTTTGGTATTTTAGTAGAGTTTATTCTCGCCTCATCATCTAATGACAAAAGAGGAATAAGATCTGATTTGTCATCTAAATTATCTAAAAAAAATGGATCCATTGTATATATATTTTAAAATGTATAATAAGCAACTTTTATGCCAAATAAAAAAACTGGCAAAATGTCAGTTTAATTTCTAAAAGAAGATGTCATGTTAAAAACTTCTTTCAACATTTTCTCATAATCTAAAGACATATCAATAGACCTTCTCTTCATTACAATTCTCACTGTTTGAAGTGCTTTATCAATATCATATTCTTTATATCCAGAAGCCCCTCCCCAAGAAAAAGAAGGTATATAATTTCTTGGAAAACCAGATCCAAAAATATTACAACTAACTCCAACTGTAGTCCCAGTATTAAAAGAAGTATTTATAGCACATTTTGAATGATCGCCCATGTAAAGACCTAAGAACTGTTGTTTAGAATCTTTAAAAAAATTTTCGCTGTAATCCCACATTTTAACAGTATCATAATTATTTTTAAGATTAGAATTACTTGTTCCAGCCCCTATGTTGCACCATTCTCCAATTATTGAATGACCTAAAAAACCATCATGTGCCTTATTTGAAAAGCCTAAAAAAACACTGTTTGAAACTTCTCCTGCAATTTTACAAAATGGACCTATTATAGTCGGTCCATAAATTTTTGCACCCATTTTAATAACAGAACCCTTACATATATGAACAGGACCTCTTATCATTGCTCCTTCCATAATAGTAACCCCCTCT
>CABYOB010000060.1 GCA_902520385.1 uncultured Bacteroidota bacterium | reverse complement strand
AATGGTGTTTCCTAAACGCTTTGACATTTTTTGACCCACACTATCTAAAACCAAACCATTAGAGATAACACTCTTAAAGGCAACACTATTAAAGCACATGCTAGAGATTGCATGAAGGGTGAAAAACCAACCCCTTGTTTGATCTACCCCCTCTGCAATAAAATCAGCAGGAAAGCTAATGTTGTTATCAATCAAATCCTTGTTTTCAAATGGGTAGTGAACTTGAGCAAATGGCATTGCCCCAGAGTCAAACCACACATCAATTAAATCAGGTTCGCGGAACATTTTTTCACCAGAATCAGAACAAAGAACAATATCATCAACAATATGTTTATGTAAATCAATAGAGTTGTAGTTTTGATCAGACATATCCCCAACAACAAAGTTTTTGAGGGGGTTTTCTTTCATAAAGCCTGCCACAACAGACTTTTCACACAACTCAAACAACTCTTTTACAGAACCAACACAAACAAGATCTTTTTCATCTTTTGTTTTCCAAATAGGAATTGGGGTTCCCCAAAAACGTGAACGAGACAAGTTCCAATCATTTAGGCCCTCTAACCAATTTTTAAACCTACCCTCACCCGTGCTCTTGGGTTGCCAAAAAATAGATTCATTGTTTTTTAACATTTCATTTTTTTTACTGGTGGTTTTAATAAACCAAGAGTTTAAAGGGTAATATAAAACGGGCTTATCGGTTCTCCAACAATGTGGGTAGCTGTGAGAATACTTTTCTACACGAAAAGCTAACCCGTCTTTTTTTAACCTAACAGCAATATCAACGTCTAAAGATTGTTTTTCGACGCTTGAAAATTCTTTTTTTACATAACGACCAGAAAACTCACCCATACAATCAATGTATTGCCCTTTTTTGTTTACAATAGGAACGGGTTTGTTTTTTTTATTTAAAACCAACATTCCTGGAATGTTGTTTTTTTCAGCAACAAGCTTATCGTCTGCCCCGAACGTGGGAGCCATATGCACAATACCAGTACCTCCATCTGTATTAACAAAATCACCATGAACAATAACAAAAGCGTTTTGTTTTTTTTCATAAGGTTGACAAAAATTTAATAACTGTTCATATTTAACACCCAACAATTCTTCACCAAGAAAAGCCCCCAACAAAACATACGGGGTTTTTTTAGCGTTAAAAACCAAATCCTTATCAGAAAAAACCTCAACAAAACCTTTAAGAACAGAATCTTTTAAGTTTTCAGCAAAAACGACATTAATAAACTTTTCAGTATACTGATTAAAGGTTTTAACAAGATTATATTTTATTCCTCTACCCACAGCAAGGGCGGTGTTGGCGGGAAGAGTCCAGGGGGTTGTTGTCCAGGCCAAAAAGTAAACAGGGTCTGTACACAAATTGTTAAACGGGTGTTTTATAGCCTTGAACAAGGCGGTGACAGAGGTGTCTTTAACATCTTTATAACAACCAGGTAGGTTTAATTCATGAGAGCTGAGGCCCGTTCCTGCCGCTGGGGAATAGGGTTGAATAGCATAACCTTTATAAACCAACTTTTCGTCATACAAGCGTTTTAGTAAATACCAAACGGACTCAATATATTTTGAATTGTAGGTTATATAGGGGTTATCCACATCAACCCAGTAGCCCATTTTTTTAGTTAACTCATTCCAGTGAGAGGTGTACCTCATCACGGTTTTTTTACAATGATTATTATAATCTTTAATAGATATTTTTTTGTTTATATCCTCTTTAGTGATACCTAACTCTTTTTCAACACTCAGCTCAACGGGTAAACCATGAGCGTCCCAACCAGCCCTCCTTTCAACACAAAACCCCATAAGTGTTTTATACCTACAAAAAAGATCCTTGATGGTCCTCCCCATTACATGGTGAATACCCGGCATTCCATTTGCTGATGGGGGGCCCTCATAGAAAACAAAGGGTTTTGATTTAATTCTAGATTCAATAGACTTTTTAAACACCTCCTCTTTTTCCCAAAAATCCAACACTCTAGAGTTAATCTCAGCTAAATCAAAACTTTTATATTCCTTAAACTTTTTCATAATCTAGATGGTTGCAACTACTTTTAATTCTATTGCAATTGGTGTGGGAAGAGATAAAACCTCAATTGTTGTTCTACAAGGAAAACAGCTGGAAAAGTGTTTTTTATACAATGAGTTGAATTTTTTAAAATCACCGGACATGTTGGTTAAGAACACGGTTACGTCTACAATTTTATCCCA
>CABYOB010000059.1 GCA_902520385.1 uncultured Bacteroidota bacterium | reverse complement strand
GAAATAGATGATACTCTATTTGAAATAATCAGAGTTGTTTTTTTACCCTTCAATGAGTATATGTTTGATAATATTTTTTTTTCATTTTCAACGTCTATGTTTGACAACGAATCATCTAATAATAAAATACTAGATTTCTTTAATAATGCTCTAGCAATATTTAATCTTTGTTTTTGCCCACCTGATAAAGTTACCCCCCTTTCACCAATATAAGTTTTTAATCCAAGTTTAAATTTTGAAATATCATGAGTCATGCATACTAAATCTATAACTTTAGAAATTTGCGAGTCAGAAGCTCCAGGGTTGCCAAAAATTAAATTATTACGAATTGTATCAGAAAATAAAAAACTTTCCTGCGGAACATAGGAAATGTTATTTCTTAAACAATCAATGCTAATATGATCAATTGGCTCATTGTCAATTAAAATTTGTCCATTATTAACATCTAAAAATCTACAAATTAACTGAATTATAGTAGATTTTCCAGAACCAACATTTCCAATAATACCTAAGAACTCTCCCTTTTTAACATTAAAATTAATTTTGTCAAGAATTTTTTGATTTTTATATTCAAAAGAAACATTGTTAAATGAAATAATTCCTGATATTTTCTTCGTAATTGACTTTTTAGAAACTATATTATTTCGTTCCGAAAGAAATTCATTAATTCTTTTTTGTGAAGCAGCTGCAGTTTGAACAATTGAAGTAACCCAACCAATAGATGTAACAGGCCATGTGAGCATATTAACATAAATTATAAATTCAGCTATTACACCTATATCAATTTCACCATATCTAACTAACTTTTCGCCAGCCCAAATTGTTAATAAAGTACTCATACCAACCAATAAAATCATCAAAGGAAAAAACATTGAATTAATTTTTATAAGAGATAATTGACTTTTCATATAGTCACTTGACGAATTATTAAAATCATCTAATGAATCTCTCTCTGCATTAAAAGATTTTATAACTTTTATTGATCTAATAAATTGCTGTGTCAAATTAGTTAATTCTGCAAGTTTAACTTGAATTAATTCACTATTTAAATTGATAGAATAACTAATTTTATAAATTAAAAAAGATAAAAATGGCAGTGGCACTAAAACCCAAAAGGTTAACTCAGGACTGATATAAACCATTCTGAAAATGACAAATGAAATCAGGCATGTCAAATTTAAAGAATATAAAATTGCAGGGCCTAAATACATTCTTACTTTAGTAACATCTTCTGAAATACGATTTAAAATATCTCCTTTTCTATTATTTCTAAAAAAAGACATAGGTAAATATTGATAATGATCATAAATTTCATTCTTCAAGTCAAATTCAATTTTCCTTGAAACAACTATTATAGTTTGTCTCATCAAAAACATAAACAAACCCTTAATACATATAGCAAGCAAAATAAATAAAACAATGTTTAATAACTTATTATTGAAATTTGAAGAAACTTGCTCGCTTGATGAAAATGATATAAAATCCTCAATGATTCTAAATGCATCACCTATGTACTTAGCAGGTAATAAACTAAAAATATTGGACAATATAACAAATAGCACACCTAATGCTAGTTTGTATTTATACTTTATTAAAAACTTATTCAAATATCCTAAACTTCTCATTTTGCTAATGAACAAATTTTTTTCTTATTAAAAAAAAAGTATTTTTGCTCAGCATTATTTTTTTTGAATAAAATAAATGATAAAAATATCAACATTTAACGAAGCCCTCTCTAGAAATGAAGTTCAATTTCTAGATAAAAAATCATATGCTGGGCATGAGAAAATTTTATTTTGTAATGACCCGAAAACTAAACTCAAAGCTATTATTGCTGTTCACAATACTAAATTAGGCCCTGGATTAGGAGGCTGCAGAATGTGGAACTATAAGAATCAAAATGAAGCTATCATTGATGTTTTAAGGCTATCTAGAGGCATGACATATAAAGCGGCAATTACTGGTTTAGATTTAGGCGGCGGAAAAGCTGTAATTATAGGAAATTCTAAAACAGAAAAAACAGCCGAAATGATGGAGTCCTTTGGTGAATTTGTAGAATCATTAGCTGGCAAATATATAACAGCAGAAGATGTTGGCATGAGCCCAAACGATATGGAAATAATTAGCAGAAAAACAAAACATGTAGTTGGTAGACCAAAAGAGATGGGAGGAAGTGGAGACCCGTCAATTGTAACTGCATATGGAGTATATATGGGTATCAAA
>CABYOB010000058.1 GCA_902520385.1 uncultured Bacteroidota bacterium | reverse complement strand
AGAACTAAAAATCAAAAAAAAATGGTTGAAATGTCTTCCAAGCATGATATGCTTTTTGTGTCAGGTCCAGCAGGTACAGGTAAAACATATACTTCAGTGGCTATAGCTATTAAGGCACTTAAAAATAGAGAGGTTAAAAAAATTATTCTTACTAGACCAGCAGTAGAAAGTGGTGAAAATTTAGGTTTTTTACCAGGCGATTTAAAAGAAAAATTAGATCCTTATATGTCACCTTTATATGATGCTTTATCTGACATGCTCCCACCCTCTAAGCTAAAAAAACTTTTAAATGATAAAATTATTGAAATAGCACCATTAGCATTTATGAGAGGAAGGACTTTAGATTCTGCATTTGTGATTTTAGATGAAGCTCAAAATGCGACAATTTCTCAAATGAAAATGTTTTTAACTAGAATGGGGCCTTCAGCAAAATTTATCATTTCAGGTGATATGTCTCAAGTAGATCTGCCAAAAAATCAAAAATCAGGCTTACTTCATGCAATAAATATTTTAAATAAAGAAAAAAAAATAGGATTTTTACAATTGAAGGATTCTGATGTAGTTAGACATAAATTAGTACAATTAATAATAAAAGCTTATAATAATGAATAATACTATAGTTAAAACCAATTTTAATTTTCCAGGTCAAACATCTTTTTATAAAGGTAAAATCAGAGATGTTTATACAATTAATGAAGAAATACTTGTCATGATAGCAACTGATAGGATTTCAGCATTTGATACTGTTTTGCCCGAAGGTATACCTTATAAAGGACAAGTTCTTAATCAAATTGCTAGTTCTTTTCTTGATATGACTGCAGAAATTGTTCCGAATTGGAAAATATCAATTCCTGATCCTGTTGTTACTATAGGTAAGCTATGCGTTCCAATTAAAGTAGAAATGGTTATTAGAGGATATTTATCTGGGCACGCATGGAGAGAATATAGGTCTGGAAAAAGACAAATATGTGGAGTTGCTATGCCTGAAGGGATGAAAGAGAATGATAGGTTCCCTCAGCCAATTATCACACCTACTACAAAAGCTAGTGTTGGTCATGATGAGGATATTTCTAGAGAAGATATAATTTCTCAAGGATTAGTTAGTGAGGATGATTATAAATATTTGGAAGAAAAAACATTGGCTTTATTTAATGCTGGGACTAAATATGCAAAAAATAAGGGGCTAATACTTGTAGACACCAAGTATGAGTTTGGTAAATCAAAGGATGGTGAAATTCTTTTAATTGATGAAATTCACACACCTGATTCTTCAAGATATTTTTATTTATCTGGATATGAGGAAAGGCAAGAAAAAGGTGAAAAACAAAAACAATTATCAAAAGAATTTGTTAGACAGTGGTTGATTGAGAATAATTTTCAAGGGAAGGAAGGTCAAGTTATTCCAAATATGAATGAAGAATTTATAAATCTAGTTTCTAATCGTTACATAGAATTATTTGAAAAAATAACTAATCAGAATTTTGAGAGGGGGGATGTTTCAAATTTATTAAATAGAGTTGAGGATAATATTATGAAAGTTATTACTTAAAAACGTAGGATCCAATTCTAAACATATTTGAACCACATTTGTTTGCAATTTTGTAATCTTGACTCATTCCCATACATAGGATTTTAAAATTGGTTGAGTTTAAATATATTTTGTTTAAATAATCAAATTCATTCTTTATTTGTTTTTCACTTGAAGATGCGGTTGCCATTCCCATTAGTCCTTTAATTTTTACAAATGGAAATTTATTCATGTTATTTTTTATTACTTCTAAATTAGATTTAGTCATTCCAAATTTACTTTGTTCCTGAGCTATTTTAATTTGGATTAAACAGTTTGTTATTTTTTTTTCTTTTTCTGAAATAGTATTTATTTTATTTAGTAATTCAATACTGTCAACAGAGTGAATTAAATGAATAAATGGGATAATATACTTGACCTTGTTTTTTTGAAGGTGGCCTATCATGTGCCATTTTATATCTTTTGGTAGTTTTTCATACTTTTTTATTAGTTCTTGTACTTTGTTCTCTCCAAAATCCCTATGGCCAGTATTATAAGCATCTAAAATCTCATCATGTGATCTTTTTTTTGAGACAATAATTAGTTTCTTAGGCCCTATTATTTTTTTTATTTTATATATGTTTTGTGATATCATTTTAATTCCATAATTATTAATCCAGTTCTTAACTTTGGAAGAATATAGGTGCTTTTTGGTGGCATCGTTTTATTTTTATTTGCTATTTCTAAAATTGTTTCAATACTTATGTTTGGA
>CABYOB010000057.1 GCA_902520385.1 uncultured Bacteroidota bacterium | reverse complement strand
CAGTATTGCCAAAAGTTAAATTTGAAAAAAAGTTTGCTATAATAATAAAAAGGGGTGCACCTGGAGGATGGCCAACTTGAATTTTGTGTGCTGTAGCAATGTATTCTCCACAATCCCAAAAGCTAGTTGTTGGTTCTAAAGTTAAAATATAAGTTAGTAATGCAATAAAAAAAACTAAACACCCACCTAAATTATTAAGTGCGCGAAAAGAAAGTGATTTTATTGTATTAATCATACTGAAATTTTAGAATTTCGAAAAACAAAAATACATTATTGTATTCTATTTTAATTAACTAAGTTATTATTTTTTGTTTCTTATTTTTATTAATGTAATTTTGCAGTCCTTTAATTGTCCGATGGTGTAACTGGCAACACGTCTGGTTTTGGTCCAGAAGAGTCTAGGTTCGAGCCCTAGTCGGACAACAAAGGTGTGATATATAAAAAAAAAGTATATATTTGCACTGTTTTTGTTTTATGATAATGACAAGAGGGGAAGTCCCCTCTTTTTTATTAATGTTAAATTAAAATTTATTTAAGATATGGATACAGCTGTTTTATTAGAATCTTTTTCAGATTTTAAACAAGATAAAAATATTGACAGAGTTACTTTAATGACTATAGTAGAAGAGGTTTTCAGAGGTGTTTTTATTAAAAAATATGGAAGTGATGAAAATTTTGATATTATAGTTAATGCAGAAAAAGGAGATTTGGAGATCTGGAAGAATCGAACAATAGTTGCAGATGGAGAAGTGGAAGATCAAGATTTTGAGATCCAGCTTTCAGATGCATTAAAAGTAGAGCCTGATTTTGAGATAGGAGAAGATTTTCCAGAGCAAGTTTTTATGAAAGATTTTGATAGGAGATCTATACTTACATTAAAGCAAAATTTAGCATCTAAAATAAAAGAATACGATAACAATATAATTTGTCAGAAATATTCTTCTCGAATAGGTGAAATGATTTCAGGAGATGTTCATCACATTAGGAGAAGAGAAATTATCTTGATTGATGATCAAGATAATGAGTTAATTCTTGCAAAAGAAGATCAAATACCCTCTGATTTTTTTAGAAAAGGGGATACGGTTAGGGCGGTAATAAAAGATGTTAAAATAAGAGGAGGGAAACCACTTGTTATTATATCAAGAGTGTCTCCTGAGTTTTTATCTAGATTATTTGAGTTGGAAATACCTGAAGTCGCAGATGGTATAATTGTTGTTAAAAATGTAAAAAGAATTCCAGGTGAAAAAGCAAAAGTTTCTGTGGAATCTTTTGATGACAGAATTGATCCTGTTGGGGCTTGTGTTGGAATGAAGGGATCAAGAATACATTCTATTGTAAGAGAATTAGGTAATGAAAATATAGATGTTGTAAATTATACTGAAAACACAAAATTATATATTACAAGAGCATTGAGTCCGGCCAAGATATCTTCTATTAAAATTAATGAAGAAACTAAGAGTGTTGATGTGAATTTAAAACCAGACCAAGTTTCTTTAGCAATAGGAAAAGGAGGATATAACATTCGTTTAGCTGGACAATTAACGGGTTATGAAATAGATGTGTACAGAGATATTGATGTTGGAGAGGAAGAAGATGTGCCTTTATCTGAGTTTTTAGATGAGATCGATGATTGGATAATTGATGTTTTTAAGCAAATAGGTTGTGATACTGCTAAAAGTGTTTTAGAGTTAGATGTAAAAGAGTTAGCTAAAAGAACGGACTTGGAAGAAACTACTATAGAAGAAGTGCAAAATATATTAAAATCAGAATTTGATAATAATTAAAAAAATGTCAGCTAGAGCACCAAAAATAGCAAAGCAATTAAATATTTCTCTTAGTAGAATTGAAGATTTTTTGAATTCTAAAGGCTTTGAAATTGAAATTAAACCAACAACTAAAATAAATGATGAGCAATATAATTTATTGTTACAGGAGTTTAGTCAAGATGTTAGTGACAAAGTTAATATTAAAGAAGCTATAGACTTAAAAAGAAAAGAGAGAGAGGCAGTTGAAGTTGAAACCAAAATTGAAACTGAAACCAAAGTTGAAGAAAACATTCCATCTGAAGAAAGTCAAAAAGAATTAAAAATTGAAAAAGAAATAGATCAATCAGATGAAAAAAATAAAAGTCAAGAAGATGTGTCATTGAAAAAAGAAAAAGATGACTCTGAGAAAAAGACATTAAAAGACACAAAATTTAGTGAAGAGAAAAACACACTGAAAGGACCAGTTGTTACGGGTGAAACTATTGATTTAAGTAAATTTGAAAAAAAGAAAGAAAAGGTTGCATCTTCATCCCAGGTT
>CABYOB010000056.1 GCA_902520385.1 uncultured Bacteroidota bacterium | reverse complement strand
TTTGAAATAATTGATTTTTCATATAATAAATTTACTCTTTTAGAGAAAGAGACTGGTTTTAAATTTCATTTTGCGCGAAATTTCACAAATAAGTTAAATGAATTTTCATTTTTTTTAGACGGAGCTTTTAAACCAATAGTTTCAAATTTGGCTAAAGTAATTTTTTACGATTTATCATTAGGTTATTATTCTAGACATGTTGCACATGAGTTAATTAATGAAATTAATGCCGAAGTTGATTTTGAGAAAAAACAAAAATTAATAGGATTACTAGATAAAGAACACAAAGAAAAAAGTAAAGTTCCTTTTATTGTTTTGTGGTTAGTATTTGGTGCATTATTTTTTACTTGGAAAATGAAATTTATAAATTTTAGAGGATTTAAACATGCAATTTCTTTGGTGAAAGGAGATTATCATGATCCTGAGAATAAAGGTGAAGTTTCACATTTTCAAGCACTAACGACCGCTTTGTCAGGAACGGTTGGTCTTGGGAATATTGCTGGTGTTGCGATTGCAATTAGTTTAGGGGGGCCAGGTGCTACTTTTTGGATGATTGTTGCTGGTTTAATTGGGATGTCTTCAAAATTTGTTGAATGCACTCTTGGTGTGAAATATAGAAAAATTGATGAAAATGGTGTTGTTTCAGGTGGTCCAATGTATTATTTAAAAGATGGTTTAGCAAAAAGAAATTTACCAAAATTAGGTAAATTTTTAGCTGTTCTTTTCGCCATTTTATGTGTTGGTGGTTCTATTGGTGGTGGTAATATGTTTCAGGCAAACCAAGCATTTGCGGCTTTTAAAACAGTTTTTCCAGCTATGTCTAATTTTGGCCCCTTATTTGGTCTTTTTTTAGCAATAATGGTTGGTGTTGTAATTATAGGTGGAATAAAAAGTATTGCGAAAGTTACTGAGAAAATAGTTCCTTTTATGGCGGCAATTTATGTCGGTGCAGCTTTGATAATTATTGGATATCACATTACAGATTTAGGAATGGTTTTTGGAAAAATTATTAATGGTGCATTTTCACCTGAAGCTGGTTTAGGGGGTTTTATTGGTGTCTTAATTATAGGATTCAAAAGAGCGGCTTTTTCTAATGAAGCAGGAGTTGGTTCGGCTTCTATTGCTCATTCTGCGGCCAAAACAAAAGAACCGATTTCTGAAGGAATGGTCGCTTTATTAGAACCTTTTATAGATACAATTGTTATATGTACAATGACAGCAATTGTTATTATTATTACTGGAACTTATACTAATGATGGGGGGCTAGGGGGATCAGAATTAACTGCTGAAGCATTTGGTAGTGTTATATGGTGGTTTCCTTATATTTTGACAATAGCCATTTTATTATTTGCTTTTTCAACGATAATTTCTTGGTCTTATTATGGTTTAAAATCTTGGACATTTTTATTTGGTCAAAATAAAAACACAGAACTGACATATAAAATTCTTCTCTTGTTTTTTGTTGTAGTTGGTTCCACCGTTAATCTAGGTTCTGTTTTGGATTTTTCTGACATGATGATTTTAGCGATGGCTTTTCCAAATATTATAGGATTGTTGTTTTTATCATCTGAAGTCAAAGAAGATTTAAAAACTTATTTAGATAAAGTTAAAAATGGTACAATTAAAAAATTTAAATAAATGGATTTTAATTACTCAGAAAATCAAAAGATAATTTCAGATACTATAAGAGATTTTTCAAAAAGAGAGATTATTCCTAATATGTATGATTGGGATGAAAAGCAATTTTTTCCAGTTGATCTTTTTAAAAAAATCGGAAAACTAGGTATGATGGGTGTTTTAGTGCCAGAGGAGTATGGTGGGGCTGGATTAACATATGATGAGTATGTTACTATAATTTCTGAAATTTCTCAAGTTTGTGGATCAATTGGATTATCAGTAGCAGCACATAACTCACTATGTACTGGTCATATTTTAAAATTTGGAAGTGAAGAACAAAAAAAGAAATATCTTCCAAAGCTTGCAACATGTGAATACTTAGGGGCTTGGGCTTTGACTGAACCAGTTACAGGTTCTGATGCTATGAGAATGAACACCACTGCTAAAAGGGAAGGTGATCATTGGATAATAAATGGTTCAAAGAATTTTATTACTCATGGTGCAAGTGGAGATATTATTGTTGTTGTTGCTAGGACTGGAGATTTGGGTGATTCTAGAGGAATATCTGCATTTATAGTTGAATCCACAAATCCTGGCGTTTCATCTGGTAAAAAAGAAAATAAATTAGGCATGAGGGCTTCAGAAACTGCAGAGGTTATATTTAATAATTGTAAAGTTTCAGATGATGCTGTTATTGGTAAAATTGGGGAAGGTTTTATACAGTCTATGAA
>CABYOB010000055.1 GCA_902520385.1 uncultured Bacteroidota bacterium | reverse complement strand
CTGACATAGTTGGGGGAGATGATACATATATATACGAATATCCTTATCAAGCTGCTCTTGGCTCTCAGTCTAGTCCAGGGAGTTTTTTCTATCCATACTGTGGAGCATCTGTAATTAACGAATATTGGATTTTAACTGCCGCGCATTGTGTTCAAGGTGAAAGTGCAAATAACACATCTGTTCGTGTAGGTGGAACAAATAATTACGCTGCAGGAGGTGATATATATACTGCTGCAGAAATAATAGCACACCCAAATTATAATGGAAACAGTATGAATAATGATATTGCACTAATTAGACTTGACAACCCTATTCAGTTTGATAATAATGTTCAGCCTGTTTTACTTGTTTGTGACCAACAAGTTGATTTAGGAGTAGAAAATGTAGGTCAAATGTCATGGATTACTGGTTGGGGTGAAGATGAAGGCACCGCAAATAACCCAAGCCAATTACAAGTCGTTGATGTTCCAATTACAGAAACTTCTAATTACGGTGGAAACCAAATTGATGCAGACATGATTATGGCAGGATACAGTAATGGAGGATATGACTCTTGCCAAGGAGATAGTGGAGGACCAATGGTTGTTTTAGCAACTGACGACGAAACATATTTGCAAGTTGGAGTTGTTAGCTGGGGCTACGGTTGTGCAGAAGTAGGTTATCCTGGTGTATACTCAAGAGTATCTTATTTTATAGATTGGGTTTGTACAAATACTAATGGTGTTGTTTGCGCAAATGAACAAGCCTTATGTAATGAAAATGCTATTTTTGGTTGTACTGACACTATAGCAGAAAATTATAATCCTGAGGCTAATTTTGATGATGGAAGTTGTGAATATATAACTGGATGTACTGACCCATCTGCTCAAAACTATTCACCAATTGCTACTTTTGATGATGGAACATGTTTTTACCCTTGCGATAATAATGTTTCATTAAGTCTACAACTAGACTGTTATGGTGAAGAAATTAGTTGGGAACTAATAAATGACAACGGAAATGTTATTGCCTCTGTTTCTTCAGGCACATATCCAGGAGGAAGCACAAGTGCAACTATGGAAGAAGGTGGGAGTTTACAAGAGCAAGAAATATGTTTAAGTGCAGGATGTTATACATTTATAATAACTGATAGTTATGGCGATGGTTTAGCTGGCTCACAATGGAGTTGCACAGTAAATGGAGCTCCTTTCTCAATGTTAGATCAAAATGGAAACTTACTTTTTGAAGAAATAAGCCCAACATTTGGTGATTGCGAAGAGTTAGGAGATGAATCTCTTTACAATGATACTCCATGCTCAGAAAGTTATTCGTTTTGTGTTACTATAAGCGATCCTGTAGATGGATGTACAGACCCAAATGCTTCTAACTATAATCCCGAGGCTAATAATAATGATGGATCATGTGAGTGTGAAGGGTGTACAGACTCAAATGCCTGTAATTATGATTCATTTGCCACAACTGATAATAGTTCCTGTGAATATACATCTTGTGCAGGTTGTACAGACGAAAACTTCATTGAGTATGATTCAACAGCAACTCTAGATGATGGAAGTTGCTTGACTCTAATTATTCTAGGTTGCACAGATTCATTAGCATTAAATTATAATCCTGAAGCAAATACAGACAATGGATTATGTGAATACTATGAAGGATGTACTGATCTAAATGCAGACAACTATGATCCAAATGCAATTCAAGATGATGGGTCTTGTGTGTATCCTTGGGAACCTTGTGATTTATTACAATGGGGAGAAAACTTTGAATCATATAATAGTTCAAATATTGACCCCCAATCAAGTGAATGGATTGGCTGGGACAATGTGAATTCTGGGGTTGACGTTACGGAAAACTTTGGATTTAGTAGCAACCAATCAATATTAGTCGAACAAAATGATGATTTAATTCATATGTTCGATGGAATTAATGCTGGAAGTGGTGAAGTTATATTTTGGATGTATATTCCTTCTACTGGAGGGGCTGGTGGATATTATAATATATTACATGAGTATAACGCAGCAAATAGTGTATGGGCTCATCAAATAATGTTTGCATCCGCTGAAAGTGGAGAACAATCAGTACTTGACGCAGCAGGATATGAAGCAGTTTCATTTGACGCTATTTATGATACTTGGGTGGAAATAAGGCAAGAAATTGATATAGATAATGACTATACCACACTGTATTATAATGGACAAGAACTCTATTCTTGGCAATTTAGTCAAGATGCAGGCGGGGAACAACAACTTAATATACTTGATGCAATTAACTTTTTTGGGGCTTGCGGTGGAGCAGGGTGTACATCTCTTGCATATTTTGACAATGTTGAAATTTGTGGCGACTTCAAAGTAGAAGTGTTTGGATGTACAGATCCTACAGCAGTAAATTATAATCCTAACGCAACTG
>CABYOB010000054.1 GCA_902520385.1 uncultured Bacteroidota bacterium | reverse complement strand
TAAAATGTCCAGGTTCCTTTTCCAAATTTACCATGAATATATCTAGCTTCATTTAAAGAATTATTTTCTCCCATAATAATTACATTTGGTTTAATTAATTCTTTAGAAAAGGATGTGGTTTGACCTATAAAACCTTTAATTATTCTTGAGTGATTTTGACAAAGCATTGTTGGGACAGGATCCCATTTTGCCGAAAATTCAAATAATGTAAAAAAGTCATTTTCCTCAGAAATTAATTTTCTTCTATTTTCAGTCATATCAATGTCAGAAAACTCATATTTATTAGGGTCTTCAATGATTTTGAAATTTTGAAATGCTAATGTTTGGTTGAAATTTAATTTTTCTTGTGCATTTTTTTCCATTTGATCTCCATCAAACATCGATTTGCAAATATCTACTCCTTCAGCAGATAATGCTATGTCAAATGAATCAGTTGCACTACACATTGCAAACATAAATCCCCCTCCTGCAATATATTCTTTAATTTTTTTAGCTATTTCTAGTTTTTGTTGAGAAACCTTAGAGAATCCATTTTTTTTAGCATTTTCTTCAAATATTTTTTTTTGTTCTATATACCAAGATGCGTTTTTGAAACTTCTATAAAACTTTCCATATTGACCAGTAAAATCTTCATGATGAAGATGTAACCATTCATAAAGAGGTAAAAGATCATTTAGTATTTCATCGTCATATATTAAATCATATGGAATTTCCGCATACGTCAATGCTAATGTTACGGCATCATCCCAAGGTTGTTTGTTTTTTGGAGAGTACACAGCAATTTTAGGAGCCTTTTCTAATTTAATAATATCTTTATTGCTTGATGGTGAATTAATGTTATTAAATATATTTTGTATTTCATTATTAGAAATAATTTCATAACTAACTCCTCTATATGTACATTCTAATGCTATTTCATTGAGATTTTTTATTAAAAAACTACCTCCTCTGTAGTTTAATAACCAGTCAACTTCCAAGTTGTTTTCTAGAATCCAGTATGCAATTCCATAAGCTTTTAAATGATCTTTTTGATTGTCTTTATCCATTGGAATTAAAATATAATTTCCAAAAGAATTAAATGAAAAAAGAAATAGAAGTACAAAAAAATTAAAATTCGTCTTCATTCTCATTATTATTCATTTTAGAGTGGAATTCATTTTGATACATATCTTTTTCAAGATTTCCGAATTTTGCAAGTGAAGCGTTGAATTTTAGTCGCCTTCTTCCAAGGGGGCCATTTCGATGTTTTGCAATAATAAATTCAGCTTGCCCAACGCATGATGTTTGAGGTTCGGTGTCCCACATGTCAATATTATAATATTCTGGTCTATATATAAAATTTACTATATCTGCATCTTGTTCTATTGCGCCAGACTCTCTTAAATCAGATAGAATAGGTCTTTTATCGTTTCTCAGTTCTACACTCCTGTTTAATTGAGATAAACAAATAATAGGAATATTTAACTCTTTAGCAATACTTTTTAATGATCTAGAAATTGATGATATTTCTTGTTCTCTTACTCCACCTTTATGAGAGCCTTGCATTAATTGTAAATAGTCAATAATTACAACTTTAACATCATGTTGAGCAACTAATCTTCTACATTTAGCTCTTAAGTCAAATATTGATAATCCAGGTGTGTCGTCTATATATATATCTGCGTTTTCAATTTTTTTAATTTTTGTATGTAATTGTTCCCACTCAAATGGTTCCATTTTTCCACTACGAAGTTTTTCAGATGCTAAACCTGTTTCTGAAGAAATTAGTCTAGTTATTAATTGAAGAGAGTTCATTTCTAATGAAAAAAGTGCGACGGGTTTTTCATGGTTAACTGCAATATTTCTAGCCATTGATAATACAAAAGCTGTTTTTCCCATTCCAGGTCTCGCGGCAATGATTATCAAGTCAGATTTTTGCCAACCAGATGTAATTTTATCAATTTCTAAAAAACCAGATGGCACTCCGCTAATTCCGTCTTCATTACCAATACTTTCAATTTCTTTAATTGCTTGATGAATTAAATCAGTTGCTTTACTATAATTTTTCTTGATACTTCCTTCAGTAACCTTAAAAATTTCTCTTTCTGCTTTATCCATTAATTCAATTATATCTGTTGTTTCATCAAAAGCATCGCTAATTAAATTTGAGGAAATTGATATTAATTTTCTTTGAATAAATTTTTGTACTATAATTCTTGCATGGTTTTCAATATGAGCAGAGGAAATTACTTTTTGAGTTAATTCTGCTAGATAGACTTCACCTCCACACATTTTTAATTTTCCATTTTTTCGAAGTTTTTCTGAGACTGTTAATAAGTCAATGGGTTCGGCATCATTAAATAGTTCAAGAAGAACTTGGAAAATTTCTTGATGTTTTTCTTTATAAAAATATTCCGGACTTAGAATTTCTATTGCAGTAGCAGTTGCATTCTTATCAATCATTAATGCCCCTAAAACACCTTCCTCAAAATCTATTGCTTGAGGTGGTATTTTTTTATT
>CABYOB010000053.1 GCA_902520385.1 uncultured Bacteroidota bacterium | reverse complement strand
TTAGAATAAAATATTTAATTATGAAAAAATTAATTCTCTCCTTAACAATTTTGACAAACATTTCTGTTTTCTCTCAAAATGCGTTAGAAAACTTTTTAAACGATGTAGTTCAAGAATCTCTACATGATAGTGAAATTTTATTAGAAGGTTATATGTCGCCTCTTGGGGCAGTTTTAGGTTCAGGTCTAAATGGCGGATGGTATAATACTGCTAAAGTTCATTCGTTAGGTGGATTCGATGTTACAGCAGGATTACATATAATTTCTATTCCTAGTAACGCAGAAACGTTTAATCCATCAAATGATTTCAACCAATTTCAAATTCAAGGAGATCAAAACATTCCTACTTTTGTTGGTTCTGAAAACACTAATTCTCAAATTGTTGTCCCTGGTGGAGAAAGTTTTTCTGCACCTATTGGTACCGATCTACCTGCTATTCCTGTTCCTTATTTTCAAGGTAGTATAGGTGGACCAAAAAAAACTGATATTCTATTTAGGGCCTCACCTTTCAAATTAGACTTTGGAGATATGAAATTTAGCTACTGGGGGATTGGATTTAAACATGACTTACTTCAATGGATACCTGTAGCTAATAAAATACCTATTGACTTGTCTTATTTAATTTCATACTCTAAATTATCCAGCACTTTTAACTTTTATGGTGACAGAAATTTAGATTTTAAAGTGAGGGGGCTTAATCAGTATTTATGTTTAAGCAAAAAAGTAAGCTTTATTACTTTATATTCAGGTGTTGGTTATCATTTCTCGAATAGTCGTCTTAAATTAAATGGTGACTTTGTAATAGATCCCAATGGAGAACAGATTACATTATCAAACCCATTTGATTTTAATTTCGGAGGAGTTAACGGATTTAAAACTGATCTTGGTGTAAGAATGAAAATACTTGTTTTTGCTATACATGCCCAATGGACCAGAGCAGAATATAACATGTTTACTTTTGGAATTGGATTAAGCACGGATGGTTTATATTAATTTTTAATAATGATAAGTTTTAACACATTTTTCAAGAAAAAAAATTTACATAATCGTTCACTTTTAAAAATTCTGGATAATATTGCTAACGGATCTAAAATAATTAACGAGGTTTTATTAAGTGGTGATCCTAAAAATTTAAAATCTGAAAACATAAAAAATATTCAAAATGAAGACGTGCAAAAACTAGATGTAATTGCTAATAATGTATTTCTTGATTATTTTAAAAAAAATAAAGAAATACAAGGTGTTTTGTCAGAAGAAAATGAAAATATTATTCAAGGGAATCCTTTTGGAAAATATATAGTTGCTATGGATCCGCTTGATGGATCATCGAATATCAGCGTAAACATTCCGGTTGGAAGTATTTTTTCAATTTATGAAAAAAAAGATGCATCAATTAGTCTTTGTGAAAGTGACTTTCTAAAAAAAGGAAAGGAACAAAAATGCGCTGTATACGTACTATATGGGACATCAACAATTTTAATTATTGCTTTAAATGATGAGGTTCACGGTTTTACTTTAAATTTAAAAGAAGATGAATATTTTCTAACTTTTCCTAATATAAAAATCCCTGAAGAAGGAAATATTTTTTCAATTAACGAAGGAAATATAAAATCAGTAGATCCAGAAATATTTAATTACGTAGAATCCTGCAAAGAACTTGACCAAAATGGTAAAAGGACGCACACAGGGAGATTTATAGGCTCTTTAGTTGCCGACTTTCACAGAAACATGATGAAGGGCGGCATCTTTATATATCCTAAGACTTCTGATAAACCAACTGGTCAATTACGACTAATTTATGAATGTAATCCAATCGCATTAATAGCTAAATTTGCTGGTTCAAAAAGTTCAGATGGGAATATTGCTATTCTTGAAAAAAAACCTAAATCAATTCATGAAAGAACAGCTTTTATTACAGGATCAAATAAAATGGTTGATAAACTTTTGAGTTTCTACAAAAATGAATAAGGAAGAATTATTAGATCTATACACTTCATCTTCTATTGTTCAAAATTTATCTTTTAAAACAGATGCGATTAAAAATATAAATGGATTATCTGGATCTCAACTTGCATTTATTTCATCTTCATTATACTTAAATAAACAAGTTGATTTTTTTTATATTTTTCAGAAAAAAGAATCAGCACTTTTATTTAAAAACGATTTTGAAAATTTATCCAATGAAAAACCTTTATTTTTCTCAAATAATAACCAAAAATCTAAGAAAGAAATTTCTCAAAACACAAAGTCAATTCATCTTATAAATGATAGAAAAAAAAATATTTTAATAAGCTATAAAGAGGCAATAAGTAAAAAAATTCCGAATTACTTAAACTTTCAAAACAAAGTACTCCAACTGAAAGTTGATGACCAAATAAATACTAATATCATCACAGAAAAATTATACGAAAATGATTTTGAAAATGTGGAGTTTGTAACTGAACCAGGTGAATTTTCAATAAGAGGATATATTATTGATGTATTTTCGTTTTCCAACGAAAAACCATATAGAATTGTCTTATCTAATGACACAATTGAAATGATAACTGTTTTTGATACTGAAACACAATTATCAATAAAT
>CABYOB010000052.1 GCA_902520385.1 uncultured Bacteroidota bacterium | reverse complement strand
AATTTTGAAATTGATAAAAAACAAAAAATAATTTCGTTATTTCCAGGTAGCAGGAAACAAGAGGTAAAAAAAATGTTACCAGAAATGTTGAAATTAGTTAATTATTTTAGAGACTATAGATTTATTATTGGTGGTGTTTCAAATATTGACATAAGTTTTTATAAAAAAATTATAAAAAACCATGATGTCAAATTAGTTGTTAATCAAACATATAAACTGATGAGTTACTCCACGGCTTGTGTTGTATGTTCTGGCACGGTAAGTTTAGAAGCGGCTTTATTTGGAGTTCCACAGGTTGTGTGTTATAAAACAAGTTTATTATCATACTTGATTGCAAAGAGATTAGTTAAACTTAAGTACATATCTTTAGTGAATATCATTCAAAAAAAACAGGTGGTTGATGAGTTAATTCAAAGAGACTTTAATTCAGAAAATTTAGTTATGTCTTTAGAAAAAGCTTTAAACAAAAAAAATATTGTTAAAGTCCAAAATGAATATAAAAAACTTACTTCTAAATTGAACCAAAATTTTTCATTTGACGATTTAGCAAAAGATATGATTAAACATATTCCCTGAAATTAGTCTAAAGCTTTTTCTAACTGTAATTGTACATCTATTACAAAGTCAAATGAGGCTCCCATTATTTCTTGGCTAATATTAACAGTCCCATTCAAAAATAAATTTGAATTTGAAATCGAAACTATTTCATATTCAGACACTTCTCCACTTTGATTATCAGTTAATACTAAATCACTATCATTGTTATATAACTCCCATGTTCCAGAGCTAGAGTCGCTAAATGGTATCGAGGGAGCCTCAAATGTAAGAATAGTAAAAGGTTCTGTATCAAAATCTAATTGACTAGTGTAAGTCATGTTATTAGAGTTTATTACCCAAAAACCAGCGTCTTCAGCTTGACCTGAAATGGCTTGTGTTCCTAGATTAAAACCTATTAGATCTTCTAAAAAAGACAAATCAACTTCGGTCTCATAATCCATTAATATTATATCCCAATTTCCTTCTAGCATTGATGATACCGAATATTCACATGAGTTATCATCATCAGTTGCTTCTGGATTATAGTTAATTGCATTTGCATCTGTGCATCCAAGGATAATACAAGAGCCATCATCTGACGTTGCATTTGGATTATAATTTAATGCTTCAGAATTAGTACACCCGAAAACATCTGAGTTAACAGGATTGTTGTCTTCTTCTTTATCACAAGAATTAAAAGATAACATTAAAGTAAAAGTGATAATGATTAAATATAAATATTGTTTCATAGTTTTTAATTTTTTAGTAATCCTTTTATTTTTTTCTTCATTTCATTAAATTCATTTTTTTCAAACAGTCTAGTAAGAAAAGCTATATTTCCTTCTTTATCTATAATTATATTTCTAGTGACTCCAGCTTTTTCTTCTGCAAAAAGATTGAAAATTTTTGAATTTTTATCACTGACAATAGGGTAAGTTATTTTAGTTTTTTCTGTCATTTGAGCAATCTCTTTGTCTCTTTGAGGGAAACGTTCAGTATCTTTAGCTAGTGCAAGTAAAACAAAATCTTCGTTTTCTTTATGTGTTTGCCATATTTCTTCTTCAATGTATGGCATTTCTTTAATACAAACCGAACACCAACTAGCTGTAAATTGTAACATAATTACCTTTCCTTTATTATCGTCAATAAAATTTTTTTTATTTACAACAAATTTAGGCACCTCATCACCTACATTTACAATATAACCTCTTTTATCTTGTGATAGTGTAATCAAAGGAATTAAAATTAAATAAATTATTATTTTGTTCATCTAAATCATTTTTTCTTGTAAATTCTTTTCTAAATTATCTAAAAAAGTTTCAGTATTTACATAGTGATTTTCATTTAAATTTTTTCCATGTATACAAAGTGCTAAATCTTTAGTCATTATTCCATTTTCAACAGTTTCAATACATACTTTTTCTAAAACATTACAAAAATTTATTAGCTCTATATTATTATCTAATTTCCCTCTAAAACTTAAACCTCTAGTCCAAGCAAAAATTGAAGCAATTGGATTTGTAGAGGTTTGTTTTCCTTGTTGATGTTGTCTAAAATGACGTGTAACAGTACCGTGTGCAGCTTCTGCTTCCATTACATCTCCCTCAGGAGTTAGAAGGGTGGATGTCATTAAACCTAAAGACCCAAATCCTTGTGCTACAGTATCTGATTGTACATCTCCATCATAATTTTTACAAGCCCAGACAAATCCCCCATTCCATTTTAGTGCAGCAGCAACCATATCATCAATTAATCTGTGTTCATAAATTAAATTATGAGCTTCAAACTTTGATTTAAATTCATTTTGATAGATTTCTTCAAAGATATCTTTAAATCTCCCATCATATGCTTTTAAAATAGTATTCTTAGTTGATAAGTATAAAGGCCATTTTTTATCTAAAGCTTTATTAAAACAAGATCTTGCAAATCCATATATAGACTCATCTGTATTATACATACTCATTGCTACTCCTCCTGAACCTTTATATTCATAGATTTCCCAATTTTTTTCTATCCCATCGTCGCCTTTAAATTGCATGAATAGCTTTCCGGGTCCTTTAATAACAGTGTCAGTTGCTTTATATTGATCTCCAAAAGCGTGTCTACCAATACAAATTGGCTGTGTCCAATTTGGAACAAGCTTAGGAATGTTTTTACAAATTATGGGTTCACGGAAGACAGTTCCTCCTACAATATTTCTAATAGTTCCATTTGGCGATCTCCACATTTTTTTCAAACTAAATTCCTTAACTCGATCTTCGTCTGGTGTGATTGTTGCACATTTAATACCTACTTTGTATTTTTTTATTGCATTTGCAGCGTCAATTGTTACTTGGTCATCAGTTTTATCTCTATGTTCAATACCTAAATCAAAATATTTTA
>CABYOB010000051.1 GCA_902520385.1 uncultured Bacteroidota bacterium | reverse complement strand
ATTAGATGCTATTATTAATCACATTCCACAAGCACCTATTAGAGAAGGTATAACACAAATGCAAATTACATCACTAGACTATTCAAGTTTTAAAGGAAGAATAGCAATTGGAAGAGTCTTTCAAGGAAAAATAGAAAAAGGTGGAGAATATATGTTATGTCAAAAAAACACTAATAAAAAAATTAAAATTAAAGAATTATTTGAATTTCAAGATTTGGGGAAGAACCCTATTGACCAAATTTTATCAGGGGATATATGCGCAGTTGTTGGATTAGATGATTTTGATATTGGAGACACAATTACAAATTTAGAAACCCCAAAGGCATTACCAAGAATCTCAATAGATGAACCAACAATGAGTATGTTGTTTACAATTAATAATTCTCCTTTTTTTGGTAAAGAAGGTAAGTTTGTTACATCAAGACACATAAGAGACAGACTATTAAAGGAAACTGAAAAAAACTTAGCACTAAAAGTAAAAGAAACAGAGTCAGAAGATAAATTCAATGTGTTTGGAAGAGGAATATTACATTTATCAATATTAATCGAAACCATGAGAAGAGAAGGCTATGAATTACAAGTTGGAAAACCTCAAGTAATTAAAAAAGAAATTAACGGTGAACTTCATGAACCTTTTGAAACTCTTGTTATAGATGTACCTGAGGAATTTTCAGGAAAATCCATCGAACTTACAACTAAAAGAAAAGGTGAATTACTAATTATGGAACCCAAAGGAGATTTACAGCATTTAGAATTTCTTATACCCTCAAGAGGATTAATTGGGTTACGAAATCAAATTTTAACTGCAACATCAGGAAATGCTATTATGACACATAGATTTAAAAATTTTAAAAAACACATAGGAGAAATTGAAACTCGCACAAAAGGATCACTAACATCAAATGAAGAAGGAGCTGCTACAGCTTTTGCATTAAACAGGTTACAAGATAGAGGAAGGTTTTTTGTGTCACCATCTGATGTTATATATAAAGGACAAGTAGTAGGAGAACATAATAGAGATAATGACTTAGGAGTAAACCTTGTAAAAGGAAAGCAATTAACAAATATGAGAAAATCTGGATCAGATGATGCTATGAAAATTGCACCTAAAACTGAATTTTCACTAGAAGAATCAATGGAATATATAAAAGAAGATGAATATTTAGAAATAACTCCTTTAAGCTTAAGAATGAGAAAAATATAATATGTTTTTGTGAAAATAAAAAAAATAACAGAAGAAACATTAAACAGCTTATCTCATGGGGTTGCAGCTATCGCTTCTATAATTGGACTCATAGTATTAATAATTAATAGTTCTGAGAAGGAATGGATGTTGTTTAGCGCTATAGTTTATGGTATTAGCCTTATCATATTATACACTTCCTCTACTCTATATCATGGTTTAAAAAATAAAAGAATTAAATATATATTTCGCATACTAGACCATTGTAGTATATTTTTTCTTATAGCAGGCACTTACACTCCTATACTATTAATATCAATCGGTGGGAGTACAGGTTGGTTGATTTTTGGAATTCAGTGGACATTGGCATTAATAGGTTTTATTTTAAAAATTTTTTATACCGGCAAATATGAATTCATTTCAGTTTTTTTTTATATAATAATGGGCTGGATGATCGTTATTAAATGGAATTATCTAGCAACCTCAATATCTGATTCTGCTTTTAATCTTTTACTAGCTGGTGGTATTATATATACAATAGGAATATTGTTTTATCTACTTGACTCAAAAATCAAATACTTTCACTTCGTTTGGCACTTATTTGTAATCACTGGAAGCATTCTTCATTATATTGTGATTATAAAATATGTTATTAAATAAATAAATTTTATTTTAAAATATATTTTTTCTCTACACTACGATCATCGAAGAATTGAATAATTAATCCGGAATAATTAATATTAAGATCGGCCCCCAAAATATTCACAACCTTAACAACTCTTTTTTTATGATTTACTAATTCAGGATTGAAATTTACGGTATTAAAATCTAGTTTAATACCAACAGGCCTATGATCCGACACATTATTGTCATAATTATCCCAGCCCCCCATATAGTCATCAATTCTAATTACTGAAACAAGAGAATTCGGATTTTGAAAATCTTCAAAAAGTTCATCAGAAATAAGAATATGATCTAGATGAGACGGCCAGCTAGGATAAGACCAGTCTAAACTACTACCTTGTGCGATTTGCATATCAGTAAACTGGTAATTGTTGTTATCATCTATAAAATTTTGAAATACATTATTTTCAACATCATCTGTTAAGATATCATTTAAATCTCCTAATAACACGACATTTTTATTTGAAAAATCATCATCTAAAAATTGTTTTAAATAAGTAATCGCTTGTAATCTTCTATTTTCCTCATCATTAGAATTGTTTGAGTTTAATACCCCATCACCACAGCACTTAAAATGATTATTAATAATAATATAATCATCCCCCAGAAAAGTAAAATCAAGTACCTGTGGGGACCTTGGAAAAGCATTCCAATATGGACTGGATGTAAATATTTCATATTTAGAATTAACTTGAATCGTATTAGTATTGTAAACATAAGCTAAACCTCCATAATAACTACTTTTGAAATAACAATCATAATCAGGAATATTTGACACAATGTTTTTCAAAAGTGTGGTATCTTCGATCTCTTGTAATGCATATATATCAGCTTCTAAATTTGTCAGAATTTCTTGAACATAAGCTGATGTTGTATTATTCTTCGGAAACCATTCTATATTCCAACTCACTAAATCAAGAGACGTGTCAGTACCAAAAGATAAGTCATTAAGACTTTGCGCTACTAAAAGTTGATGAGAAATTAGAATTATAAAAAATAATTTATTCATACTACAATAATACAGAAAATCTATGGGAAATATTCAAGAAAAAAGTCG
>CABYOB010000050.1 GCA_902520385.1 uncultured Bacteroidota bacterium | reverse complement strand
TAAGCTGCGATAAGTTTCGGGTAGGTGCAAATAACCGTTTGATCCGAAAATTTCCGAATGGGGAAACCTAACAGGTTGAAGACCTGTTGTCCTTTTTAGGATGCTAACCCAGGGAACTGAAACATCTAAGTACCTGGAGGAAGAGAAAACAATAGTGATTTCCAAAGTAGTGGCGAGCGAAATGGAAATAGCCCAAACCATTCTTGTTTCGGCAAGAATGGGGTTGTAGGACTACGTTATTTCATGTGCTATGAAGTAGAATACATTGGAAAGTGTAACCAAAGAGGGTGATAGTCCCGTAAACGTAAACTAGCATTTATGAATAGTAGTATCCTGAGTAGTGCGGAACATGTGAAATTCTGTATGAATCTGCCGGAACCATCCGGTAAGGCTAAATACTCCTGTGAGACCGATAGTGAACTAGTACCGTGAGGGAAAGGTGAAAAGTACCCTGAAAAAGGGAGTGAAATAGACCCTGAAACCGTATGCTTACAAGCGGTCGGAGCTAAATTTATTTAGTGACGGCGTGCCTTTTGCATAATGATCCTACGAGTTACTCCTCTCTAGCAAGGTTAAGGACTTTAGGTCTGTAGCCGGAGCGAAAGCAAGTCTGAATAGGGCGTTGAGTTAGGGGGGGTAGACGCGAAACCGAGTGATCTACCCATGACCAGGTTGAAGCTTCGTTAACCCGAAGTGGAGGACCGAACCAGTAGACGTTGAAAAGTCTTTGGATGAGTTGTGGGTAGGGGTGAAAGGCCAATCAAACTCGGAAATAGCTCGTACTCTCCGAAATGCATTTAGGTGCAGCGTTATGTTTAAAGTATCATAGAGGTAGAGCTACTGATTGGATGCGGGGGCTTCACCGCCTACCTAGTCCAGACAAACTCCGAATGCTATTGATATTTGCATAGCAGTGAGGGCATGGGTGCTAAGGTCCATGTCCGAGAGGGAAACAACCCAGATCATCAGCTAAGGTCCCAAAATTACAGTTAAGTTGAAGTAAACGTTGTTTGATTGCATAAACAGCTAGGATGTTGGCTTGGAAGCAGCCATTCATTTAAAGAGTGCGTAACAGCTCACTAGTCGAGCGATCAAGCGTGGATAATAATCGGGCATTAAACTGTATACCGAAGCTATGAATTTCTATCTGAAATGGTAGGAGAGCATTCCAACGGCGCTGAAGGTAAACCGTAAGGTTTACTGGAGCTTTTGGAAAAGAAAATGTAGGAATGAGTAACGATAAAGCGGGCGAGAAACCCGCTCACCAATAGACTAAGGTTTCCTGATCAACGCTAATCGGATCAGGGTTAGTCGGGTCCTAAGGCGAACCCAAACGGGGTAGTCGATGGATAACGGGTTAATATTCCCGTACTACTGTATACTGCGATGTGGTGACGGAGTAGTGACACTCTTGCGTACTGACGGAATAGTACGTTGAAGGGGAGTAGGTATTAGTTAAATAGGTAAATCCGTTTGACTAGCTGAACCCTGATAGTACCATGAGTCCTCGGACAAGTGGATAATAGAGGTAAACAGACTTCCAAGAAAAACCGCTAAGCTTCAGGTATATAGTACCCGTACCGTAAACCGACACAGGTAGTCAAGTAGAGAATACTAAGGTGCTCGAGTGATTCATGGCTAAGGAACTAGGCAAAATAGTCTCGTAACTTCGGGAGAAGAGACGCCATCTTCGGATGGCCGCAGTGAAATGGCCCAGGCGACTGTTTATCAAAAACACAGGACTCTGCTAAATCGAAAGATGATGTATAGGGTCTGACACCTGCCCGGTGCCGGAAGGTTAAGAGGAGATGTTATCCTTTTGGAGAAGCATTGAATTGAAGCCCCGGTAAACGGCGGCCGTAACTATAACGGTCCTAAGGTAGCGAAATTCCTTGTCGGGTAAGTTCCGACCTGCACGAATGGTGTAACGATCTGGGCACTGTCTCAGCCATGAGCTCGGTGAAATTGTAGTATCGGTGAAGATGCCGATTAACCGCTACGGGACGGAAAGACCCCGTGAACCTTCACTACAACTTAGTGTTGACTTTGGAAAAATGATGTGTAGGATAGGTGGGAGACTTTGAAGCGTTGCCGCTAGGCAGTGTGGAGTCGTTGTTGAAATACCACCCTTCATTTTTCTGAAGCCTAACCTTTAACGAGGAACAGCGCTTGGTGGGTAGTTTGACTGGGGTGGTCGCCTCCAAAAGAGTAACGGAGGCTTCTAAAGGTACCCTCAGCACGCTTGGTAACCGTGCGTAGAGTGCAATGGCATAAGGGTGCTTGACTGTGAGACTGACAAGTCGAGCAGGTAGGAAACTAGAGCATAGTGATCCGGTGGTTCCGCATGGAAGGGCCATCGCTCAAAGGATAAAAGGTACTCCGGGGATAACAGGCTGATCCCTCCCAAGAGCTCACATCGACGGAGGGGTTTGGCACCTCGATGTCGGCTCGTCACATCCTGGGGCTGTAGAAGGTCCCAAGGGTTGGGCTGTTCGCCCATTAAAGTGGCACGCGAGCTGGGTTCAGAACGTCGCGAGACAGTTCGGTCCCTATCTGTAGTGGTCGTTAGAAATTTGAGAGGACCTACCTCTAGTACGAGAGGACCGAGGTGGACTAACCTCTAGTGTACCTGTTGTGGTGCCAACTGCATCGCAGGGTAGCTATGTTGGGAAGAGATAAGTGCTGAAAGCATATAAGTACGAAGCTCGCCTCAAGATTAGATTTCTTTTAAGGGTCGTTCGAGACTAGGACGTTGATAGGTTGCAAGTGTAAAGGTGGTAACATCAAAGCTGAGCAATACTAATTACCCGTAAACTTTTTCAAGAACGCTTGAAATTGTTATGATTTTATATTTTTCTAAAAAACATTTCTAAATATGTCGAAAATATATGGCGACTTTAGCATCAGGGATCACCTCTTTCCATA
>CABYOB010000049.1 GCA_902520385.1 uncultured Bacteroidota bacterium | reverse complement strand
TTTAGAGTTTGCTTCTGCATAATATCCATCCATTGTGAGGAATAATATTTTTGCATTTTTGTCTTTTATTCCATATTTAGCATTTATTGCAGCAGCTATTGTATCTGAATGATCTTGATTCATGTGTTCAATAATATTATTTTCTTTTTTTTCCCAATTCAATTTTTGACATTTCCACTTTTTTTCATCAAGCCAATCAATTTTCCCAAAACCACCAATCCATCTAGTTTTTTTTATTTCAAATTTGTAAAAATTAAAACCATGAAAATTAGCATAATTTTTACTTTCTGGTAGTAATGCGAAAAATCTTTTCTTACAATTTTCTAATTCTTTTTCTTTAATCTTCAAAAGATTCCCCATCATACTTAATCTGGAGTTATTTTGCTGATCAGTATTGTTATTTTTTTTTCCTAAAATAGTCAAGCAAGCTTTAGATTGAGCTTTAATATTTTTTGTGTGTTCAGCGATATCACTTAAATAAAAATAAGCAGATCTATCTAAAATAGATATATAAGTCACAAAGCTACCGAAAGGACAACCTTCATTAGATTGTGAAATTGTAGACAAAATCCCCGAATTAGATGTTCGGTATAAGTTAGTTGCCAAGTAATCATAATTATTCATTTTTAAATATATAAAAAATCAGTAATATTTAATAAACATATTATTTTTATCAATTGATATTGGAGTATTATATATTTCTTGCAATTTTTTTTCTGTTATAACCTCACTTGGTTTTCCTATATATTTAATTTCTCCATCTTTTAATAGGGCTATTCGATCTGAAAAATTATATGCTAAATTCAAATCATGTAAAGCAATTAAAACACCAAAGCCTTCTTTTGATTTTTCTTTAATAATTTTAATTAAATTAATTTCGTGAGTAATATCTAAATTAGCTGTTGGTTCATCTAAAAAAAAATATCGATTACTTTCTTTGTAATCATTATACAATTGAATGAGAGTTCTTGCAAAATGAATTCTTTGTTGCTCTCCTCCTGATAAGGTATTAAATTTCACATCTATAAGATTATATATTCCACATTCTTTTGTGACTTTTTGTAAAGCATCTTTAAAATTTTTATTTTTATGTTGAATCCAACCTAGTTCTATTATTTCTTTTACGAAAAAATCATAAAAAATTTCTTGAGATTGTGCCATAGTACTTCTTATTAAAGCTTGATTTTTAATATTTATTTTCTCTATTTCGGTTTTGTCAAAAAATATTTCCCCTTTTTTTTTCTTTTTTGTGCCTGATAATAAATCAATGATTGTAGATTTTCCAGATCCGTTAGGTCCTAAAAAAGTTAAAACCTCACCTTTTTGAATTTCAAAAGAAATGTTATTTAATATTTTTTTGTTATTTATTTCAAAAGATAAATTTTTAACTGTTACACTCATGTTTTTTTCATATTATATATTAACCATAAAAAAAATGGAGCGCCTATAGCACTTGTTATTAAACCAACTGGAAGTTGAGCGGGTTGAATAATTATTCGAGCAATCATGTCTGCTAAAATCAATAGCGTTGCGCCTGAAAATATAGAACCTATAATTACGTAATTATGATTCGCTCCTCCAATAATTCTAACTAGGTGGGGGACCACTAGCCCTATAAAACCAATTATGCCTACAAGGGAGGTGCTGATCCCTACTACTATTGCTGATGAGATAATAATATTTATTTTTAATTTTTTCACATCGACTCCTATTCGTAATGCTTCATGTTCACCAAGTTGTAAAATGTCAAGTTTTTTAGCAAATCTTGTCGTCCAAATAGTAGTTATTATTATTATTAAACAAGAAGGTGTTATTATTGACCAGTCCATTCCTTCAAAGCTTCCCATAGTCCAAAATGTTAATCCTCTCAATTCTGCATCGTCACTTAAATAAGTTAGTACTCCTATTCCAACCCCAGCTAAAGAATTTATTGCAATTCCTGCTAGAATTATATATGTGATGTTTGAATTTTTAAAACCTTTTGTTAAAATTGACAAAATGATTATTACAAGAATAGATCCTACAATTGCACAAAAAGGTAAAAAATACAATTTAAAAAAATCATTAGCTATTAGCTCTGAACCAATTACTATTGAAATAGCAGCGCCTAACGCAGCTCCAGATGAAACACCTATCAATCCAGGGTCTGCAAGTGGATTTCTAAATAAACCTTGTAAACATGATCCAGATAATGCTAATGAAGCACCAACTAATCCAGCTAAAATAACTCTTGGGGCTCTAATTTTTAATAGAACAAATTCTTCTATTTCTTTTGTTTTTCCAAAAAGAAAATCAAAGATAGATATATCATAACTACCTTTGTATAATCCTAAAAAAATAGAAAACAAAAAAAATAGAATTAGATATTTTACATTTTTTTTTTGACTAGAATTCATTTTCTGAAAAAATATAAATTAATCTTCAAGATTAATTTTTTTAGCAATTTTTAGTGCACTATAAATTGTTCTAGGTCCAAATCCTAACATTGTCATACCGTCTTCAAAAATAAAATTCTTTTTTTTTCCTGCGGTTGTATTTAAAAACATAATATCTTTAGAAAAGTCTTCAACTTTAGAGTTTTTATGTAAGTTTTTACTAGGAAGAAGAACATAATCTGGGTTATGTTTTAATATTGCTTCTTTACTTACAGATTTCCATCCTTCAAATGAATCAAAAATATTTTTTGCTCCCATCATTTGTATAAAACTATCTCCTGATGTGTTTTTTCCTGCAACAACTATAGATGAAGGTTGCATACTTAGAACAAGCATAATTTTTTTATTATTTAATATTTGCTGATTTTTTATTTCTTCCAATTCTTTTATTTCATTTAATAATTTTTCATTAATTATTTTTTCGGCATTTTCTTGTTGCCCCATAATAGAGGCAATGCAATATATTTTATTTAATATTCCATAAGCACTTTCATTTTCTTCAATTATTCTTAAATCAACTTTTGATT
>CABYOB010000048.1 GCA_902520385.1 uncultured Bacteroidota bacterium | reverse complement strand
GGAAGTGTTGAAATTCCCTTATATCAAATGACATCTTCATATACTATGTTTGCTAATGAAGGGGTACAAGTAAAACCAGTTTTTATAAAAAAAATACAAGATAAAAATGGGATTATTATTTATAATGCTAAACCAAAATATATTGATGTTTTAAGCGAAGAAATTAATTATGTTATGTTGAAATTGCTTCAAGGGGTTATAGATAAAGGAACTGGCCTTAGATTAAGACAATCAAAAACAAAAAATAAAAATTCAAAAGGTGATACGTATAAAACTTTAAATAATATAGGTTATGAATTTACAAATCAAATTGCTGGTAAAACGGGGACGACTGATAATCATTCAGACGGATGGTTTATTGGCTTAGCACCTGATTTGGTTACAGGAGTTTGGGTTGGGGGAGAAGAAAGAAGTATTCACTTTAGAAGTATAGCTTTGGGAAGTGGCTCTAATATGGCCCTCCCAATTTGGGGTGAATTTATGCAAAATATTTATTCTGATAAAGAATTTAATTATACTTATAATCACACATTTATTAAGCCTAGAAAAGAGATTTCTATAAATTTGGATTGCAATACAAGAAATTCGAATAATAATAATATTTTTGATGAATCATTTGATTAAAAATAAATTTTATGATAAACAAAGTAGTTAATAATGCTAAAGAAGCCGTAAAGGATATTCATGATGGTGCTACAATTATGTTAGGTGGTTTTGGCTTATGCGGAATTCCTGAAAATAGTATTAGTGCACTTGTTTCAAATGGAGTGAAAAACTTAACTTGTATTTCTAATAATGCTGGAGTTGATGATTTTGGAATAGGTTTATTATTACAAAAAAAACAAGTTAAAAAAATGATTTCTTCTTATGTTGGTGAAAATAATGAATTTGAAAGACAGCTATTGACTGGCGAGTTAGACGTAGAATTAATTCCTCAAGGAACTTTAGCGGAAAGGTGTCGTGCTGCCGGTGCAGGTATACCGGCTTTTTATACACCAGCTGGTTTTGGTACTGAGATCTCTGATGACAAGGAAATTAGAATCTTTAACGGAAAAAATTATTTATTAGAAAAATCTTTTAATGCAGATTTTTCAATTATTAAAGCCTGGAAAGGAGATTCTGCAGGTAATTTAATTTATAAAGGTACAGCAAGAAATTTTAATCCAATAATGGCCGCAGCAGGAAAGATTACTATTGCAGAAGTGGAAGAATTAGTTCCTGTTGGCGATCTTGATCCAAACTTTATACACACACCTGGTATATATGTTCAAAAAATATTTCAAGGCATTAATTATGAAAAAAGGATAGAACAAAAAACAATTAGAGATGGGGCTTAATAAATTTCAAATAGCACAAAGAATTTCAAAAGAACTTAAGGATGGTTATTATGTAAATTTAGGAATTGGAATACCAACGTTAGTGGCAAATTATATATCAAAAGATATAAATGTTGTATTACAATCTGAAAATGGATTACTAGGAATGGGTCCTTTTCCACCATTAAGCAAAGTTGATCCTGATTTAATTAATGCAGGGAAACAAACAATTACAACTCTTAAAGGATCTGTAATATTTGATTCAGCAGAAAGTTTTGCTATGATTAGGGGGGGGGCATGTGAACATGACAATATTAGGTGCAATGGAAGTATCAGAAAATGGAGATATTGCAAATTGGAAAATTCCTGGTAAAATGGTTAAGGGAATGGGTGGAGCAATGGATTTGGTTTCAGCGTCTGATAACATAATTGTAGCAATGATGCATACAAATAAAAAGGGAGAGTCTAAATTATTAAAAAAATGTAGACTTCCCATCACAGGAAAAAAATGTATAAAAAAAGTGTTTACAGATTTGGCAGTTTTACAGATTACAAATAGTGGTTTTCTTTTAACAGAAAAAGCTAAGGATGTTACCGTAGAAGAAATTATTGAGAAAACTGAGGGGCATTTAGAGATTTCATCTAATTTAAAAAATATAGAATCTTATATTTAGAAATATTTTTTAAGTTCTATGTGTGCGTAATGAATATCATTTATTGCGTTTACTTCTCCCGAATATTTTAAAGAAAAAGTTAATTTATTTATTTTTTTTGTTAAAGTTGCCCCCCATTTAAGACCATTTCCAGCGGACAAACCATCTAACATTTGATAACTAATTGAGTTGTTAATTTCACCAATATAATTTATATGATAAAATGTTAAGTCAGTTTTTAGTAAGTACTCACTTTTACTATTAAATAAGAATTTAGAACCTATTTTAAAACCATCTAATTTCTCTACGGAAGAAATATTTTCTTTTTGATAATAACTAATTAGTATACTGGGCTTTAAATATTTGTGGTTACTTATAAATTCAAAATCTAATCCGTTTTTTCGAATTTGGCAATTTTGATAAATTAAATTTTCATTAGTTATTTTATTTTCATTGTAATATAAATTTGTTTTGGTAGAAAAGTTTACAAAATTAATTTTTAAACAAATATTATGAATTAACCTTTCTGATAATTGTTTATCCCAAGAAAAGGAATTTCTAAATAGGCTCTTGTCAATTTTATATGAAATAAACATATTTTTATTTTCCGGCCTATACATTAAAGTATTGTTCAAATTAAAACTTAGACTTAAAATATTTTCTAACTTGTTGTTGAAAAAAGGTGATAATATTTCTCCCCAATTATCTGACGCTATTTTACGATTAAGTTCTATGTTTGATAGGTTTTCAAAAAAACATAGTTTATGAATTATGCCCTTCGTTCGAGTAGTTTTTGGATTTATTTTTATTTGTTGGCTAATTTTAGTGTTTTTAACATCAAAGTATTCATTTGTTGGAAATGATATTTTCGTGTAATCTGCAGTATCAGAAAAATGAGAAATTTCAAATTCATCGAATTCCTCAATATTATTATTATTATAATCTACCCATGAATAATTACCATAGCCAGCGTTAACTTTAACATATCTAATTTCTCGTAGTGACTCTCGTCCAGTGCTTAACTCAAACAATCCATTTATTTTTATAAAGGAATTGGGATTCAAAAAATAATCTAATCTATTATTTATGTTGTTTTC
>CABYOB010000047.1 GCA_902520385.1 uncultured Bacteroidota bacterium | reverse complement strand
CCATCCCGCCACAAAGGAAGGGCTTCCTGGAATTAGAATAGCAAGTGGATCTTTAGGTCAAGCTTTATCTGTAGCAATTGGAGCAGCTATTTCTAAAAAATTAAATAAAGATGAGAATTTAATTTATTGCTTGTGTGGAGATGGGGAACTTCAAGAAGGTCAAATTTGGGAAGCTATAATGTATGCAGGTGCAAAAGAAATAGACAATTTAATACTAACTGTAGATGTAAATAAACAACAAATTTGCGGAAGCACTGATGAAATATTAAATTTAGGAAACCTCAATCAAAAAATATCAGCATTTAATTGGAATGTTATTGAAATCAAGAAGGGCAATGAAATTAAAAATGTTATTGAAGGTATTCAAGAGGCAAAAAACATGACAAAAGAAAAAAAACCAATTTGTATATTAATGCATACTGAAATGGGTTATGGAGTAGATTTTATGATGGGAAGTCACAAATGGCACGGCATTGCCCCTAATAACGATCAACTAAAAAACGCACTTTCTCAGCTTGAAGAAACTATTGGAGATTATTAATATGGAAAATTTTGAATTAAAAGATACAAGATCAGGTTTTGGACAAGGTTTACTAGAATTAGGACATGAAAATCCTGATGTAATAGGATTGTGTGCTGACTTAACAGGTTCTTTAAAAATGGATGCATTTGAAAAACAATTCCCTGAAAGATTCATACAAGTAGGAATTGCAGAAGCAAACATGATGGGTATTGCAGCTGGTTTAACAATCGGTGGAAAAATTCCTTTTACAGGAACATTTGCTAATTTTTCAACTGGAAGGGTTTATGATCAAATTCGTCAATCAATTGCTTATTCTAAAAAAAATGTAAAAATATGCGCATCTCATGCTGGAATTACATTAGGTGAAGATGGAGCAACACATCAAATATTAGAAGATATAGGCTTAATGAAAATGTTACCAGGCATGGTAGTTATTAATACATGTGATTTTAATCAAACTAAAGCTGCAACCAAAAAAATAGCAGAATATTATGGCCCTGTATACTTAAGATTTGGTAGACCAAAAGTTCCTAACTTTACTGATCCTAATAAAGAATTTGAAATTGGAAAAGGAATTCAATTAAGAACTGGTAATGATTTAAGCTTATTTGCCACAGGCCACATGGTTTGGGAGAGCTTAAAAGCATGTGATAATTTACAAAAAGAAGGCATATCAATTGATTTAATAAATATACCTACAATAAAACCATTGGATAAAGAAATAATACTTGATTCGGTAAATAAAACTAAACTAGTAGTAACCGCAGAAGAACATCAAAAATTAGGAGGTTTAGGGGGAAGTGTCAGCCAGCTATTGTCTGAAGAAATGCCTACATTTATTGAAATGGTTGCCGTAGAAGATTCTTTTGGGGAAAGTGGTAAACCAAATGAACTATTAAAAAAATACAAACTTGATTCAAAAAGTATAGAAAATGCTTGTAAAAGAGCTTTAGAAAAAAAATAAATTTTTGATGAATGCAAAGGAAATATTTTTTAAGCATCAATCTCAAATTACAGAAAACCCAATTTGTCTTGAAATATCTCATGCAAAAGGAATATATATATTTGATAAGCAAGGGAAAAAATATATAGACTTAGTAGCTGGTGTATCAGCATGTACACTAGGGCACTCAAATAAACAAATTATACAAAGTGTTAGTAAACAACTATCAAAGTATACACACGTAATGGTTTATGGAGAATACATTCAAGAACCTCAAATTAAATTAGCAGAAAAATTATCTAATTATTTGCCAAAAAAATTAAACTGTTCTTATTTTGTTAACTCAGGCACAGAAGCAATAGAAGGTGCAATAAAATTAGCAAAGAGAATAACATTAAAAAATGAAATCATTTATTGCAAAGACTCTTATCATGGAAGCACCCAAGGATCACTAAGTTATATGGGTAATGAAGAAAGAAAATCAAATTATCGACCTTTACTACCCGGAGGAAAAATGATAAGATTCAACTCAATAGAAGATTTAAAACATATTACAAAAAACACAGCTGCAGTAATTATTGAATTAATACAAAGTGGGAGTGGTTTTAAAATTGCATCAAAACAATGGATAAAAAAAATAAAAAATATTTGTGTTAAAAATAATACTTTATTAATATTTGATGAAATACAAACTTGCTTTGGTAGAACAGGAAAGCTATTTGGCTTTGAAAAATATAATATAATACCTGATATATTATGCATCGCAAAAGGAATGGGGGGAGGAATGCCTATTGGTAGTTTTATAAGTTCCAAAAAAATAATGAGCAACCTAAAAAAAAATCCAATGCTAGGTCATATTACTACATTTGGAGGTCACCCAGTTAATTGCGCTGCTTCTTTAAAAACTTTAGAGATTTTAACAAAAACTGAAATCTTGAACCAAGTAACAAAAAAAGAAAAATTGTTCAGAAAACTACTAATTCATGAAAAAATATTAAAAATTAATGGCTTAGGCTTAATGCTAGGAGTAGAATTTAAAACAAAAAAAATGTGTGATTTAGTTGTAAAAAAGTGTCGTGAAAACGGATTATTAGCTTTCTACTTCTTATTTGAGAAAAAGTCAATGAGAATTAGCCCTCCTCTTACAATAACAGAAAAAGAAATACGAAAATCTTGCCACATAATATTAAAATCAATTAATGAAAGTTTAGAATGTTTATCGTAAATTTGTGAAAAATAATTATCATGTTACTTAAAAAAATTGAAAAAGCCCTTAATGAACAAATTAATGTAGAAGCAAATTCTTCACAATTTTATTTAGCAATGGCTTCATGGGCTGAAACAAAAGGATTTGATGGAGTATCATCTTTTTTATATCGACACTCAGATGAAGAAAGAGAACATATGTTAAAACTAATAAAATATGTGAATGAAAGAGGCGGGCACGCTATAGTCCCAGAACTAAAAAAACCACCAAAAGTTTTTGATTGCTTATCACATATATTTCAAAATTTACTAGATCACGAAATTTTAGTAACAAAAAAAATAAATGAAGTTGTTGACATATGTTTAAAAAATAAAGATTACACTACTCATAATTTCATGCAATGGTATGTTGCAGAACA
>CABYOB010000046.1 GCA_902520385.1 uncultured Bacteroidota bacterium | reverse complement strand
AGATTTGTTTTTGTGCGATTCTTCTTATGATACAAAATTACATGTTTTCAGAGACGATGGGTTTAATTTATTATGTATTGGTGGAAATGATGATTCTGATTGTGAAAGTAGTTATTTACACTCAAAATTAAGTTTCAATTACGAAAGCGGATATGATTATTTTATTTATGTTAGTGGATTTCAGGCTAATGAAGGTGATTTTTCACTTTCTTTTAATTGTTTGGAGTGTGAAGATGAAAACTCTAATGGTATTTGTGATGAAGATGATATTTTTGGCTGTACAGACAATCAATCCCTTAACTATGATCCTGAAGCAACTTTTGAAGATGGGTCTTGTATTAATCCATTTAATTTTATAGTTGATAATGCAACAGATATATTTTGCGGGGATTTAGTTTCAGCAACAACTGTGGACTCATATTCATTTCAAGAATACTTAACTTCTATTGAATTAAACGATTGTGGAACATCTGTCGATGCATCATCAGGTGTTTGGTATCATTTTAATTCACAAAATACAGAGATGGTTGATATTAGCATGTGCGGTTCTTCATACGATACAAAATTACATGTTTTTAGATATGATGGTCTTAATTTAACTTGTGTTGGTGGAAATGATGATTCTGATTGTGAAAGTAGCGGTTTACATTCAGAATTAAATTTCAATTCTGAAATTGGCTATGAGTATTACATTTATGTTAGTGGATTTAATTCATTATCTGGTGACTTTGTTCTTTCTTTTAATTGTTTAGAGTGTGCAGATGAAAATGCTTGTAACTACGATCCTGAAGCAGTAAATAATGATGGATGTTTTTACTCTGATGAAATTATTGATTGTGATGGTAATTGTTATAATGATGAAAATAATAATGGTATTTGTGATGAAAATGATGTTTTTGGTTGCACAGATAATACATCTCCTAACTATAATCCAGATGCAACTTTTAATGATAATTCTTGTATTTATGATTTTGAGTGTTTAAATAATGAAATTCAAATAGATGTTCTTCTTTCTACAGATAATTATCCTTGGGAAACTTCTTTTGTTCTAAATGATAATGAAGGTACTGTTTGGGATACAGAAAGCGAATTTTCTAGTCTTTATACAAATTATTTATTTCAGTATTGCCTTCCTTCAGATGGTTGTTATGTTTTTACAGTATATGATAGTTATGGTGATGGTATTTTTGACTCAGGTGGTCTGGAGGTTTATTATGAAAGTAATTTAGTTTTAGAAGATCCTGATTTTGATAATGAAGCATCTATAACTATGAATTGTCCTCCTGGTTATGATTGTAATACAGCTGTTCCTGTTGAGTTAGGAAGTTACCAAACTGAACAAGATGATTTTTGGTATGTTTTTTCTCCTCAACAAAATGGTCAATATAATATTAATACATGTGAATCGGATTGTAACACTGTTATTTATGTTTATGATTATTGTACAGGTTTACTTCCGAGTGAATCTAATGATGCAACAATATATTATAATGATGATGACTGTGGATTACAATCACAAGTAAATCCATTATTTTCTGAAAATAATTTTTATTATATCAGAATTAAAGGAGATTGTTCAAATATTGACTGGGAAATTACTTATGTTGGTCCTATTGAGGGATGTATGGATACTACCGCTTGTAACTATAATCCAATTGCTGAAATTGATAGTGGTGATTGTTTATATCCAGGTGATCCTGACTGTACAAGTGGTCCAGATTTAGCTGTATTACCGTTTGATGATTCTATGTATTTGGAGGTTTATGATAATAGCGATGGTTGTGCAATTGATGAAGGTTGTTTAAATGGATATGGAACTAGATATTTAGTTAGATTCACTACCTGGATAAAAAATATTGGAGATCAAGATTATTTTATTGGTTCCGTTGATGATAATGAAGAGACTGGTCAATTTGAGTGGGATGAGTGCCACAATCACTGGCATTATAAAGGTTATGCGGAATATGTTTTATTTGATACTGATGGCCAATTAATACCTGTTGGATTTAAAAATGGTTTTTGTGTTATGGATTTAGAATGTAGTGATGGAGGGACTGCTCAATATGGTTGTAGTATAATGGGTATATCAGCAGGTTGTGGTGATATTTACGGAGCTGGCTTAAGTTGTCAGTGGATTGATATTACTACAGTTCCAGACGGTGATTATACAATGGTTGTTAGAACAAATTGGGATCAAGATCCTGATGCTCTTGGTAATGTTGAATTAACATATGAAAATAATTGGATGCAAAGTTGTATTAGGGTAATTACTTTAGAAGATGGTTCAAAAAGTTATGTGATGGCTACGGATTTAGATAATGATGGAATAGATAATATTAATGATCCAGATATTGATGGTGATGGTATTTTAAATAATGAAGATGATGATATTGATGGAAATGGAGTTTTAAATGAAGAAGATTCAAATCCATATGGAATGTCTAATTGTCCCACTTATACAGATTGTAATGGTGAGGAATTTGGAAACGCTCAATTAGATTGTAATGGTGTTTGTGGTGGAGAATCTACAACAGGAGATTTAAATTTCGATGGTTTTTTAGATGTTAATGATGGTCAAGAATATATTAATCAAATCATCACAGATGATATAAATCCTTCTAATTGCACTGATTTAGATACTGATGGAGAAATTACTGTTTCTGATATTGGTTTGTTAGTTAATTGTATTAATAATTCACCATCTATTATGAGAGACAATCAATCAGAGCCATGCGACTTTGGATTAGAAATTACTAATCCAAATGATACTGTAACATTTGGAATTTATGATTGGAATATGGAGGAAGCATATGTAGATATTAGTATTTTAAATCCGAATAATGAAGTATTAGGTTATCAATTTAGATTAGGAAATGAAGTTATGTCAATTACAGATGTAGAAAATTTAATTACTGACTACCCAATTACACCAGCTTTCTCATATTATGATAATACAATTTTAGGTATTTCTTTGGAAGATAGTTTGATTCAAAAAAATTATGACCCTGTTCCATTATGTAGGGTGTATTATTCATTACCATTAGGTTTTAATATTAATGGTGATAATTTTATTTGTATTGAAGAAATAATCGATGTTGTTAATCAAGATTATGAGAATGTTATAACTGTTAACAACACAGATGAGTGTGATTCATTTAATCAATTTTTTGTTGATGAATTTGAT
>CABYOB010000045.1 GCA_902520385.1 uncultured Bacteroidota bacterium | reverse complement strand
ATCGATCCAAATGTAGGGGCTCTAAAAGAATACTTGCTAAAAATTAGTACATCGAAAATTTATAATGACACCAAAAATGAAATTTGGTCCTTACTAGGAAAACTAAGTAAATTTGGTTCGAGTGCTAAAGATATTGTTAGTAGGACTGAAAAAGCAATAAAATCAAGTTTATTAAAAAATAGCAACCTGTTTGAGTCATTAAACTTTCGATATTTTGGGCCTATTGATGGTCATGATATTAAAGGTTTAACTTCTACTCTTGAGAAATTAAAAAAAATACCTGGCCCTAAAATTTTACATTGTATAACTACAAAAGGAAAAGGTTATAAAATAGCTGAAGACAATCAAACTAAATGGCATGCTCCAGGAATTTTTGATAAAGATACTGGGATAATCACTAAAAAAAGTAACAATAATGAACCCGAAAAATATCAAGATGTTTTTGGGAAAACAATAATTGAATTAGCAAAAAAAAATAAAAAAATTGTTGGAATTACACCTGCAATGCCATCTGGGTCATCACTAAAATTTATGATGGAGAAAATTCCAACTAGAGCCTTTGATGTTGGTATTGCAGAACAACACGCTGTAACATTTTCAGCTGGTTTATCTACTGAAGGAATAATTCCATTTTGTAATATTTACTCTACTTTTCTTCAAAGGGCATATGATCAAGTAATTCATGATGTAGCAATTCAAAATCTACAAGTTATTTTTTGTATTGACCGAGGGGGATTAGTAGGAGCTGATGGCGAAACTCACCAGGGAGTATTTGATATCGCTTATTTAAGATGTGTTCCAAATTTAATTGTTTCTTCCCCTATAAATGAAGAAGAATTAAGGAATCTAATGTACACAGCACAAAGTAAAAATTTTGGTCCTTTTTGTATTAGGTACCCGAGAGGTCAGGGTGTAATGAAAAAAATCACCACAAAATTTAAAAAAATTAAAATAGGAACTGGAACAGAAATTTTAAAAGGTAAAATTGTCGCATGTATAACATTTGGCCCAATTGGCAACGATGTTTATGAAGTGGCGAAAAATTTAAGCAAAAAAGACATTCATATTGGAGTTTATAATTTAAGGTTTGTAAAACCTTTAGATGAAAAATTATTACATAATATTTTTTCATTATATAATTGTATAATTACAATTGAAGACGGGTGTGTGCAAGGTGGAATGGGATCTGCAATTTTAGAATTTAGTGCTTTAAACAATTATTGCAAAAAAATAAAATTACTTGGTGTGCCTGACAAATTTATTCCACATGGTGACCCAAATAAGCAAAAAAAATATTGCGGAATTGACAAAAAAAGTATCTCTCAAAATATTGAAAAACTCTACCAAAAGTTTAATACTTAAAATCTTCAATAAATTTAGTTGTATAAATTCCCTTACAAAAATTTTTATCGTGCATAAGTTTTAAATGAAATGGGATAGTTGTTTTGATGCCTTCAATTACAAATTCATCTAATGCCCTTCTCATTTTAAAAATTGCCTCTTCTCTTGTTTGAGCTACAGTAATTAGTTTGGCAATCATTGAATCATAAAATGGTGAAATTGTATACCCACTATAAACATGAGTGTCTGTTCTTATTCCATGCCCCCCAGGAACATGAAAATTTGTTATTTTACCCGGACTTGGCATGAAGTCCTTACTAGTATCTTCAGCATTAATTCGACATTCTATAGCATGTAACTCTGGTTCATAATTATTACCTGAAACACTTATCCCAGCGGCAACTTTAATTTGTTCTCTTATTAAATCATAATTTATTACTTCTTCTGTTACAGGGTGCTCTACTTGAATTCTTGTATTCATTTCCATAAAATAAAAATTTCTATCTTTATCTACTAAGAATTCAACTGTTCCAACACCCTCATATTTAACTGCTTTAGCAGCTAAAATAGCCGCTTCGCCCATTTTTTTTCTTAACTGTGGGGTCATAAAAGGTGAAGGTGATTCTTCTACTAATTTCTGATGTCTTCTTTGTATTGAACAGTCTCTTTCAGATAAATGACACACTCTACCTTTTGAATCGCCAATTATTTGTATTTCAATATGCCTAGGCTCTAGTACTAACTTTTCCATATACATGCCGTCATTAGCAAATGAAGCTTTAGCTTCATTCCTTGCGCTTTCCCACGAACTTTGTAGATCAGATGCCTTGTAAACAGCCCTCATTCCTTTTCCACCTCCACCGGCTGTAGCCTTAAGCATTACTGGGTAACCAATTTTATCTGCAATTTTCTTTGCATTTTTTATGTCTTTAATTATTCCATCTGATCCAGGAATAACTGGCACACCCGCTTTTAACATCGTTTCTCTCGCTTTAGCCTTATCTCCCATTTGACTAATCATTTTTGGATCTGCACCAATAAACTTAATATCATTTTCAGTACAAATTTTTGAAAATTGTGCATTTTCAGATAAGAATCCATAACCTGGATGTATAGCGTCAGAATTTGTTATTTCTGCAGCTGAAATAATATTGGGAATATTTAAATACGACTGAGAACTTGTAGCAGGCCCTATACAAACGGCTTCATCTGCAAAACTTACAGGTAAACTATCTTTATCAGCTTTTGAATATACAGCAACAGTCTTTATACCCATTTCCTTACAAGTTCTAATCACTCTTAATGCAATTTCTCCTCTATTGGCAATTAAAATTTTCTTAAACATATTAACTATTTTATGATGGATCTACTAAAAATAATGGTTGATCATATTCAACAGGAGACATGTCATCTACTAAAACCTTAATTATTGTTCCTGAAAATTCAGATTCAATTTCATTAAATAACTTCATAGCCTCAATTATACAAAGTGTCTGACCTTCTTCTATCTTGTCACCTACATTAACAAATGGGTCTTTATCTGGACTTGATCTTCTATAAAAGGTACCTATAATAGGTGCTTTAATTGTTACATATTTTGAATCATCAACAGTACTTTCAATACTTTCTTCATTTTTAGAAACCTCCGTTTTATGTTCTTTTACAATATTTGTATTAACCGGAGCAGAAGGTACTGGATTGTTTTGTTGAGGAATTACAGGTTGTACTATTTGTTGTTGCGGTATTGGAATAACTTGCTGAGAAATCTGTGGTAATTCATTATTTGAAACTGGAAACTTGCCTTTTGGTGGTGATTTTATTGATAGTTTAACATCCCCTATTTCAATATCAACCTCAGTTGCACCTGATTTTGCAACAAATTTTATTAATTCC
>CABYOB010000044.1 GCA_902520385.1 uncultured Bacteroidota bacterium | reverse complement strand
GCTGAAGAAGGAAAACTAGACCCCGTCATAGGAAGAAAAGAAGAAATAGAAAGAGTTTCTCAAGTATTATCAAGAAGAAAAAAAAATAACCCTTTACTTATTGGAGAACCTGGAGTTGGAAAATCTGCGATAGCAGAGGGATTAGCTATTAGAATTGTAAAAAAACAAGTTTCTAGAGTTTTGTTCAATAAAAAAATTCTGACTCTGGACCTACCCTCTTTAGTCGCTGGCACAAAATATAGAGGGCAATTTGAAGAAAGAATGAAAGGAATAATGAATGAATTAGAAAAAAACCCTAATATTATTTTATTTATTGATGAAATTCATACAATTGTTGGCGCTGGCGGAGCTACTGGGTCATTAGACGCATCAAACATGTTTAAACCTGCACTTGCAAAAGGTGAGATACAATGTATTGGAGCAACTACTTTAGATGAATATAGACAATTCATTGAAAAAGATGGTGCATTGGAAAGAAGATTTCAAAAAGTAATTGTTGACCCAACTTCTCCTGATGAAACAATAGAAATATTAAAAAATATAAAAGAGAAGTATGAAGATCATCACAATGTAATATACTCAGAAGAAGCAATAAATGCTTGTGTAAACTTAACCACAAGATATATAACGGATAGGTATTTGCCAGATAAAGCAATTGATGCATTAGATGAAGCTGGATCTAGAGTTCATATTACTAATATAAATGTACCTGAAGCAATTACAAAACTGGAAAAGGAATTAGAAAAAATTCAATTTCAAAAAAAAGAAGTTGTAAAAAAACAAAAATATGAAGAAGCGGCTAAATTAAGGGATACTGAAAAACAAACAGAATCAAAACTTATAGAGGCACAAATACAGTGGGAGGAAAAAATAAAACTAGAAAAAGAATTAGTAACAGAAAATAATGTTGCTGAGGTTGTGTCAATGATCACAGGCATTCCTGTTCAAAGAATTGCAAAAAGTGAAAGCGCAAAGTTATCAACTATGTCTAATGATTTAAGAAAAAGTATTATTGGGCAAAATGAAGCCGTTCAAAAAATAGTAAAAGCAATTCAAAGAAATAGAGCAGGATTAAAAGACCCTAATAAACCTATTGGATCATTTATTTTTTTAGGACCAACTGGTGTTGGCAAAACTCAATTAGCAAAAGAATTAGCAAAATATCTTTTTGATTCTGAAAGCGCTTTAATCAGAGTTGATATGAGTGAGTACATGGAGAAATTTGCAGTTTCTAGATTAGTAGGAGCCCCTCCAGGTTATGTTGGTTACGAAGAAGGTGGACAATTAACTGAAAAAGTTAGAAGAAAACCATACTCTATAATTTTACTTGATGAAATTGAAAAAGCTCACCCAGATGTATTTAATTTATTATTACAAGCAATGGATGATGGAGAAATGACAGATAGTCTAGGAAGAAAAATAGATTTTAAAAACACTGTAATAATTATGACCTCAAACATTGGAACTAGAAAATTAAAAGAATTTGGATCAGGAATTGGTTTTAGCACCACATCAAAGAAAGAAAATTTAGATGAACACACAAAGAGTGTTTTAAATAATTCATTAAAAAAAACATTTGCTCCAGAATTTTTAAATAGACTAGATGATGTTATATTATTTAACAACTTATCTAAAGAAGATATTAATATAATTATTGATATTGAAATAAAAAAACTTAAAACAAGGATTAAAGTTTTAAACTATGAATTAAAATTAACTAAAAAGGCAAAAGACTATATTGCTAAGAAAGGATTTGACGAAAATTTTGGAGCGAGACCTTTAAAAAGAGCAATTCAAAAATATATAGAAGATCCGTTCGCTGAAGAAATAATTTTAGGTAAAATCAAAGAAGGAGATCAAATTAAAATTGATTATAATGAAAAAAATGATAAAATTTCATTATCAAAAAAAAGTTAATCTAATTTCATACTATCTATTATATCATCACTAATTCCCATACTAGAAAAACCACCATCATGATATAGATTTTGCATTGTAACCATTTTTGTATAATCAGAAAATAACATAACACAAAATTTAGCACAGTCTAATGCACTCGCATTACCTAATGGAGACATTTTGTCAGAATATTTAAAAAAAGTATCAAAGCCCTCTACTCCACTACCGGCAGTAGTCATAGTTGGAGATTGAGATATCGTATTTATTCTAACTTTTTTCTTAATACCATAATGATATCCAAAACTTCTAGCAATAGATTCTAAAAAAGCTTTATTCTCAGCCATATCATTATAACTTGGAAAAGTTCTTTGAGCTGCTATATAAGATAGTGCTAAAATAGATCCCCAAGAATTAACAGCATCTAATTTCATTGCAACCTGTAATAACTTATGAAAAGAAATAGCTGAAACATCTAATCCTTTCATTAAATAATCATAATTTAAATCAGTATAATGTCTTTTTTTTCTAACATTAACTGACATACCGATAGAATGTAAAATAAAATCAATTTTACCATTAAAAATTTCCATTGATTTGACTAATAAATTTTCTAAATCTTCAATAGATGTTGCATCTGCAGAAATAATTTCTGTTTTACATTTTTTTGCTAATTCATTTATACTACCAAGCCTTAAAGCTGTTGGAGCATTTGTTAAAACAATGTTTGCTCCGTTTAAAATGCATTCTTCAGCAACTTTCCACGCAATTGACTTTTCATCTAATGCGCCAAAAATAATTCCATTTTTTCCCTCTAATAAATTACTCATAATGATATTATATATAGTTATCTTTTATTCAAATATTTAACATTTTTTTAGCATTTGCAATAGCTTGTTCACTTATTTCTTCTCCACTTAATAATCTTGCTAATTCTAAAACACGACTTTTTTCATCCAATAAAATAATTTTTGTTTCAATTTTAGATTCCTCAATATCATTTTTAAAAACTTTATAATGATTTTTTGAAATAGATGCAATCTGAGGTAAATGAGTAATAGCAATTACTTGTTGTTTTTTTGAAATATCTTTAATAAACAAACCAAATTTTTCAGCAATTTCTCCAGAAACACCAGAATCTATCTCATCAAATATAATAGTAGATGATTTTCTAATTGAATACAAATGTTTCTTAATACACAACATAAGTCTTGAAAGCTCACCCCCAGAAGCCACTTTATGCATTGGCTTTAAATCATGTCCTCTATTTGCAGAAAAAAGTAATTCTAGAGAATCTTTTCCATAATAATTTAAATTATCTAAATCATTAAAAACAAATTTAATTTGAGAATCAGCTAATCCTAATTTCTCTAAATCTTTGATTAAAATTAATTCAATTTTTTTTGAATATTCTTTCCTTAATTTTGAAATAAGATCAGCTCTATTTATTAACCAATGATTAT
>CABYOB010000043.1 GCA_902520385.1 uncultured Bacteroidota bacterium | reverse complement strand
TATCCTCTTAAATTTAAACCTCCTGCAACATGGAAATGATTGGTTCCAACTCTATAATCAGCATTTTCTTTAGATATAAAACCTGCAGATCTTGACAGATTGTAATTCATCATTTCTTCAGGATTTGCCCCCGCTGCAAATAACATACTTTCTATAGGGAAATTTTCACCAAATCCAGTTTGTGCAAAAAATCTAGTTTTTATTCCTAGACCAAAAATTTCATTTTCATTTATGGTAGACAATGAAATTTGAGAAAAGTTGTAGTCGCTCATCCAAGAGGAGCTCCTAAGAGATAGGTTTATGTTACCATTTCCATTAACATATTCATATTTATGAGATAAATCAACAGAGAGTATACTATTGTATTTGTTTTCACCTGGATTTCTGAACGGACCCCATAAATTTTCATTTAATAAATAATTTAAATCATTATATTCTTTTCTTATCATTCCTTTGAATCCAATTTTTAAAGTATTTATTTTTTCATGATCATGAATTTTCAAAGAAAGTGAGTGAGCGTCAAGTCCGTCTAGGTGCTTAATGGTTCCATTAAATGTGCTATTCTTTATATATTTATCTAATGAGGTTGAGTAATCAAGACCATAAGAAATTATATCATTTCCGGGCTTATTTGAATATTCTGAAGCATTTAAAAATGTACTATTAATAAAGAAAAAAGAGTTGATCAAATGATGTTCTCCTAAATAACCTCCTTTCATATCAACTCCTAGTTTGATGCCATCATATGAGTTGTATCCTACAGAAGGTCTGGCTTTAAATTCATAAAATTTCCAATCAGGATGTTGCTTTACACCAAAATTTAAAGAGTATTTAGTGTTTCCTTTTAATCTGTTGTTTAACATATAATTATCACCTAATCTATACGTAGGGTCAATAATTACATTTTCAATTCCACAAGAGTCAGGTAGGTATACTGAAAAAGTATAAGTCTGATTTAATTTGCCAAAACCGGTCCATTTTGGTAATATCTTATGTTTAGTTTTTTTAATAAATTCTTTATTTGGAATATGAAATCGTTGTTTTAATCCAAAATTTGAAATTACCACTAAATCAATTGGCATTTCCATGCCTTTTGGATCTCTTTTTAACTCAATATTAAAGTTTGCTTCATCAACTTTTTCAACATTTGAAACTGAATAGTCTAGTCCTTTTGTACTTTCAAGCCACTGGTCAAAAAACCAGTTCAAATCTACTTTAGTTGATTTAATAATTGAATTTCTAAAGTCTTTAAAATATGGATGACACATTTTCCAAGTATTAAAATAATCTTGCATTGCTTTTAAAAATAAATCATCACCTAAAACATACTGTAAGTTATATAACATCACTCCAGGTTTATAATAAACATGTCTATAGCCCCCTCCATGATGGAGTGCGCTTCCAAAGTCATGTGAATGTGTATTTAATTTTGGTGTATTATTAATCGTGGCATCCTTCATGTATCTGTTATATATTTCTTCATCAATTGCAAGAAGTTTAAACTCTTCATTTTTAAAGATTCGACTTTTTGGTGCTTCAGAGGAATAAGGGCCATCAATTTTATTTAGCCCCCATGCTGTTAAAAATTGTGTAAATCCCTCATCTAGAGAAGCTCTATAAGTTTCATTACTTCCAACCATGCCGTAAAACCAATTATGGCCAATTTCATGCACAAATAAATCTCTGTAATAAGGATCGAAACCACTATCTAAAGTTAACATTGGGTATTCCATTCCATCTCTTGCATCAGTAACTATCATCTTATGATAAACATACATTCCAATATCTTCTGATAGAACTTGAATTGTTTTAGCAGTGTAATCCGCAGCATTTTGCCATCCTGCAGCATGATGTTCTTGAGCTAGAGAATAACATTTTATTCCATTCCACTCACTTTCTCCAATTCTGTATGTTGGGTCAGCAGTAAATGCAAAATCATGTACGTTTTCAGCATGAAATTTCCAAGTTTTCTTCACTTTTGGATTGTGAGGAATTATAATTGATGGTTTTTCGTTCCAAGGTTTATTAGCAAAGTTTCTTATATCTATTTTTTTTCTTAAACTTGGAGGTAAAACTTCGTTTCTATTTAACATATTACCTGTAGCTTCAACAATATAATTAGATGGAAATGTAAGTTCAACATCAAATGCTCCAAAGTTTCCATAAAATTCTTTCACCAAATGTTGATCAATAGTCCAGCCAAATTTAGAATCATAAACAGCAATTCTAGGGTACCAATGAACTCCATTGTAATGTTTCAGTTTTTTAGTCTCTTCGTCATGTTTTCCATCCCATGAATCATAATATTTCATTCTTCTTCCATAAGGTTTCTTATTAAAATAAGTTTTAAAATCTATATTAAAACTCATCATTTCTCCACTCTTTAAAGGTTTATTTAAAACAACCTTTAAAACTGTATTATCAAGTTCAGTCTTTAAATTTATTCCTTCTGAAGAAATTGATAAAATTTCGGTCCCTCTACCTACTCCCTTAAATTCTTCATCTACTCTGTTATTTACTTTTTTTAAATGTTCATAATATGAATCTTCTTGAAATGCATTTTGGTAAAGATGAAAATATACTACACTTAATTCATCAGGGGAATTGTTCCAATATGTTAATTTCTGTGAAGCTGTTATAGCATTATTTAAATCATTGATTTCTGCTTTTATTTCATAATACACATCCTGTTGCCAATATCCTTCATAAGGTTTTTTATTTTTCCAGTAATTTGGATTGTCTATATTTTTATATGTATTTGGTTTATTTAATGGATCATAAGTTGTGTTTAAAGAATCTATATTTTGTGAAATTCCTGTAACAACTATTAAAAAAAATAAAAAAAGAATCTTTTTCATAATTAATAGGTATGTATTGTTTTACGAAGATATTATTTTTTGAGTTATTTTCAGGTACTTATGCTTTTAAACTCATATCAATATTATGGACTGAGTGAGTTAAAGCACCAATTGAAATATATTCAACTCCGGTTGCTGCATATTCTTTGATGTTTTTTTCAGTTATATTTCCTGAAATTTCAATAGGAATTTTTTTAGAAATAATTTTCACAGCTTTTTTTATTTCTCCAATTTCAAAATTATCTAATATTATCCTATTAATTTCATTGAATTTTATAATTTGATTTAATTCATCTATTGTTCTTACTTCTACTATAATGGGTATTTTTTTTACATTATTTGAATAATTTATTGCTTGATTAACAGAGTGTGATATTCCTTTTGAATAATCAATATGATTGTCTTTGATTAAAATAGCATCATATAATCCCATTCTATGATTTTCTCCCCCTCCAATTTTAACAGCCCATTTTTCTAAAAATCTTAAATTTGGCGTTGTTTTTCTTGTATCTAGTATTTTGACATTATAGCCTGAAATTAAGTTTTTAATTTTATTAGTTTTGGTTGCAATTCCACTCATTCTTTGCATACAGTTTAAAACTAATCTTTCCATTGCTAATATTGATCTTATATTTCCACTGACCTTTAGAATGGTATCACCTATATTAATATTTTG
>CABYOB010000042.1 GCA_902520385.1 uncultured Bacteroidota bacterium | reverse complement strand
TATATTTTGTTAGCTCCTAAATCTACACTTAGCCATCGAAAAATAGGTTTTCCTACTACATGGTTTTCTGGAACAAACCCCCAAGCTCTAGAGTCTTGTGAATTATGTCGATTGTCCCCCATCATCCAATAATAATCCATTTGAAATGTGTAAACTGTATCAGATTTTTTTAATTCATATGATTCGTAATGTTCAATCATATTTTTATATAGTGCTAATGTTGAGTCATTTAAAATAATTTGATCTCCTTTTTTAGGAATATAAATAGGTCCATAATTATCATAGTCCCAGTTATGTTTCCAGTCATAAGGGAAAAGAGATGTTGTTTTTCTAGATAAAATATCTGTATAGGTATTATGATTATAACCAAAAACTGAAAAAGGAAAATCTGTTCCCATAGTGTCAATTAGTTCTTGAGTGATACGGGTGTATTTTATATTTGCTTTATATCCTTTTTTCTTTTCATTTTTCACTAAATTTTGAACGTCTTTTTCTGTTCCATGAATAATCATGTCTTTTATGCTGCTATATAAATTTAAATTATATCCTTTCGTAGTTCTTAATGGTGGCCAAATTAATGATATTTCAACATTATAGTTATTTTGAAAACTTTTATCTATTTTATTTTTTGCAATTGATTTCCCAATAGGTTTTAGATATTTTAAATGATTTTCTTTCTCAAATTCAATCCAATAGGCATGTTGAATAATACTTCTATTAGGTTGCCCTTGCTCTTGGTTATTTATAATTAAATTTCCATTTTTAATTTGCAATGTATCTCCTGATATACCTGTACATCTTTTTACATAGTTTGTTTTTTTATCAAAAGGCATATTTTTCTGTAAATTATCGGTAGGCCAGTTAAAAACAACAATATCATTTCTTTTTATTTTTTGAAATCCGGGCAGTCTATTGTAACCAAGTTGGATCCAATCTAAATAAGATGGTGTTTTTTGAGTAAAAGGAAGTTTATTATGCATGAATGGTAAAAATAGAGGAGTATTGGGAACATTTGAACCATAATTAAATTTACTTACAAATAGAAAATCTCCTCTAATTAACGTTCCTTCTAATGAAGAGGTCGGTATAACGTATGGTTGAATTAAAAATACATGGATTAAAGTAGCTGCAATTATGGCAAAGATTATAGATTCGACCCATTCAACTAATTTGTTTTTTTTTTGTTTCTCTTTTTTTTGTTTAGGTTTCCATGGGGTCCAGTTTATGAAATGAAAAAAATAATGATCGATTATACATAGTAAGCCAAAATAAAGCCATTTTAATCCTTGTAAATTAGTGATTTTAACAATTAAAAAAATAAAAAGAACATAGATTAAGGAGCTAGCAAGAAATAGAATTGAATTTTTATATTTAATAATCATTTATATAGTTTGTTAACAAAAATAAATTTTTATTCTTTTAATTTTAATTTTAATGAAATTAATTGTAATGAGTTGTTTTGGTTGTTTAAATATGGCTCTAACTTAATAGATAAGTTTTCGTTAATATTATATTCGAATAAATGAGCATCAACATAAGCGTCAGCAATATTTAGTAAATAAATAATTGTACCAATTATAATAGATAAATCCTTTTGGTTTCTGTAGTAGTCTTGTAGACTAATAAGACCGCTTTCAGAGTAATTTAAATACTCATCTACAGTAGAATCATCACCGTCAGTACGGATGATATAAGCTTCTTTGTAAGTTTGAAATTTATTATTATAGAATTTATGTGCATATATAGCCCCTCCAATTCCTGCAATTACAATGGGCGTTTTCCAATATTTTTTATTGTATAATTGACCTAAGCCAGGGCACGCCATTGATAATAAGGAAGCTTTTTTAGGAGAATTATTTTGAGAAAAAATATTCGAGCTAAATAACAATATAAAAACTAGTAATTTAAGTTTTAAGAACATTTATTATTTTGTTTAATTCTTCTACGGAGTTACATGTAATTTGAATATTCCAGCCACCATTTTTAAATGATTTAATTTGCACACTTGCATCAAGAATTTCTTCTAAATTCTTTTGCTCTTTAATTAATTTTTTAGATAATGTTATTGTGTTATTAATTTTTATATTTTGATTAGGTTTTTCGCTAGTCAATTTTTCTGTTTCCCTGACAGATAAATTTTTTGATATTATTAAATTATATATGTCAAGTTGATCGTTTTGGTTATTAATGCTAAGTAAGCATTTTGCATGACCTACACTTAACATAAAATCTCTTAAGCCAGCTTGAATAATAGGGTGTAAATTTAATAGTCTTAAATAATGACTAATGGTTGATCTTTTTTTTCCAATTTTTTTTGCTAGATTTTCTTGGGTTAAGCCTAATTCATCAATTAGTTTTTGATAAGATATGCCGACTTCAATTGGGTCTAAATCTTGACGCTGAATGTTTTCAATTAGTGCAAGTTCTAGCATTTTGTTATCCTCTGTTTCTTTAATGTAAACAGGAATTGTACTAACCATGGCAATTTTGCAAGCCCTATATCTTCTTTCTCCAGAAATAATTTGAAATTTATTTTCTTTTATTTTTCTAACTGTTATAGGTTGAATTACTCCATAGTTAGATATAGATAGAGCTAATTCTTCTAATTCAGTTTTATTAAAATTTGTTCTTGGTTGGAATGGGTTTGGTGTAACTTGATTAATATCTATTGTTGCAAATGAGTTCGATTTTATTTTAGAAAACAGTGCATTTACTCCTCTTCCTAGTGGGGATATATTTTTCGCCATATTAATTTTCTTTGTTTTCAATTAAGACAGGATTATTTTTTTCTAAAAATTCATTTGCTAGATTCAAATAATTAATTGCGCCCCTGCTAGTTGCATCATATTTAATTATTGATTTACAATTTCCTGTTGCTTCACTTAAACGTACATTTCTTTGAATAATTGTATTGAAAACTATTTCGGTAAAATGTAATTTAACTTGTTCAATAACCAAATTAGATAATTTTAATCTAGAATCATACATAGTTAACAAAAGACCTTCTACATCTAATTTTGGATTATGTAATTCTTGTACTTTTCTTACTGTACTTAGCAACTTGCCAAGACCTTCAAGAGCAAAATATTCACATTGAATTGGTATTAAAACAGAATCAGCAGCGGTTAAACAATTTAATGTAATTAGACCTAGTGAAGGTGGGCAATCAATAAATATAAAATCAAACTCTTCTTTTATTGATTCTAATGCTTGAAAAAGCATTTTTTCTCTATTTTCTTTATCTACAAGTTCAATTTCAATTCCTACTAAGTCAATATTAGCAGGTATAATTTTAAGATTTGGAGAGGTTGATTCAATTATTAAGTCTTTAGCTTTTTTTTGACCTTCAATTAATTGATAAGTTCCAAATTCTATTTCTGGATTTAAAACTAATGTTGAAGTGGCATTTGCTTGAGGGTCAGCATCAATTATAAGTACTTTTTTTTCTAAAACTGCAATGCAAGCAGCTAGGTTTACAGAAGTAGTAGTTTTTCCAACCCCACCTTTTTGATTTGCTATTGCAATTACTTTTCCCATTAAACTTTCAATTTTTTTTATTTAAACGTAAAAAGTACAAACTTTTTAAAGTTTTGAATAAAATTTGAAATAATTTTTATTAACACTATGTTAATAGCTT
>CABYOB010000041.1 GCA_902520385.1 uncultured Bacteroidota bacterium | reverse complement strand
TGGAGGAAGAATTGGAATTGCCGCACAAGCCTTAGGGATTTCTTCAGGGGCATATGAATTAGCCTTAAAATATTCTAAACAAAGAAAAGCATTTGGAAAACCAATATGTCAACACCAGTCTGTTGCATTTAAATTGGCAAACATGGTCTCAGATATAGAAGCAGCTAGACTTTTATGTTTTAAGGCTGCTTGGGAAAAAGATAATGGTTTAGATTATAGTTTGTCAGGCGCAATGGCTAAATTATTTTGTGCAGAAAAGGCAATGCAAATAACTATTGAAGCCGTACAAATTCATGGTGGATATGGATATGTAAAAGAATACCATGTTGAAAGACTAATGAGGGACGCGAAAATTACACAGATTTATGAAGGAACATCAGAAATACAAAAAATTGTTATTTCAAGATCTATATTAAGATAATTAACTTAAACTGCTACTTTATTTTAAATTCTTTCGAAACTTCTCCGTTATTAAATAATTTAAAATGAATTTTGTTGTCTTGTAAAGAATTTACTTTTCTTCCTAATAAATCATAAATGCCAATTAATTTTTTGTTTGAAGAAAAATCTAAAACATTACTATTTTGGTGAATAGTAATATTTACTTCAACTGAAGGACTATTACATATTTTGTCTGGAGTTGCTATTTCCCAATCATAAAAATAATAGTAATAAGCAGAACTAAAGCCAGGATTATCTCCATTTTCATAATCATTAAAATAACCTTCATTAATACTTACAATATCGTCAACAAAATATGGAAATACAGGAAGCCCGCCCGTAGTCCTCTTGAATAATGGGTTATTATCACCAAAATTAGTATTATTTAAACTAGCATCTGTTGTTATTATATACTCACCATATGTAATAGGCCAGTTTAAATTTACAACAAAACCATTTTCTTCACTTTCAGGAATATTTATTGTTAATGACTCTAAAATATTATCTGAACCCGGATTCATTAATTGAATTGTTCTTTCTCCAGCAGTCCCAGTATAAACTTTTACAGAATTAAGAGTAAAATCTTCAAAAGCTTGAAAAAGTAACCCGCCATTATATACTGTACCACTGTAATCACAATAAGGGCCCCCATCACATTCATGATTCGGTTCTCCAATATTTTGAGTAATGCCTGGAGTTACTACTTGTTCTTGATAAACATAAAAAGTAGTATTTTCAATTAGTGGATTAGTTACATATGAGTTTCCAGAATATAAAATATTCTGATTTTCATCTAACCAAATTACTGTTCCATCAGCCTCCGCTTCAATATATAAATACTGTCCTAAATCTGCCATCCATTCAGTTTGTACATCTGGTGGATATATAATATACTGATCACATAAATAAATACATAAGTCATTGTTTTCAACATTTGCTTCTGAATCGAAATTTTCAGCAACAGGGTCTGTACAACCAACAATCAAACAAGATCCATCATCTGTATTTGCGTCAGGATTATAATTTGAAGCATTCTCATTAGTGCAGCCTAAAATTGGCCCCGATACTTCTAAAATATGAAGACCAGTTTGTCGATCTGAAGCTAAAATTAAACCTGATGGCAAAAAAGGATAAGCTCCCCAACAACCTTCCATTTGCTCACCATTAAAATTGGGAGATGTATCATAATAAGCAACTTCTGTTAAATTAAATGGATCACTTGCATCAATTACTGTAACTCCAGAGGAATAATAAGATGTAACTAAATAATCAGATTGAAGAGGGTTAATGTATTCATAAGTGTTAGAAATAAAATGAGTGTTATGAGGAACTACAAGCTCCCCATTTTCATTATTCCATGATTGAATTAAGTCAATCTCTTGAATATCTGAAACATTGGAAACATCATAAGCACCGACATTACAATTCGCTTGTTCGTCGGTAGTAAATACATAATTACCATCATCAGAGACCCAAGCATTATGAGTAAAATTACAAGAAGTTGGAGTTGATCCTAAAATCACAGGATTTGATTTATCAGAAACATCAATTGCAGACATAACACCTTCATAAACTGCTGCGCCCCACAAAGTATCTCCTCTAACCATTCCATCATGTAAATAATAATCATTAAATAATCCTGCAACAGTAGGATTCATTGGGTCATTATTTAAATCTAAAATAATTGCTCCACTAGCCGGACCATCCTGTGAACCAAATATATAAGCATAGCCATTTTCATCTATATATATATTATGCGCTCTCATGAATTGATCTGTCCAATAAGTATATGTTTGACCACTTAAATCATCTAAATCAACAATTAAAAGACCATCCTCAGCTTCTGTTGTAACATATGCATAATTACCCCATGTTTTTAAATCTCGCCATATAGAGTTTGTGCCCGAAATAAAAAAAACTTCTTGGGGATTTGAAGGGTCTGAAATATCAACATAAGAAAAACCATTAGCACAACCAACTAAAGATCAGATAAAAAGAATGATGAATTCAGGATTAGAATTAGTTTCTGCGGGAGCTAATATTCCATTTTCTGATGATGAGGTTTTTTACGGTCCAACATCTGAATTTTGTGATAAGAAAATTAGTGTTATTCCTGATTTTATTTCAAACTGTGGTATGGCTAGAGCTTTTGCCTTTTTAATGTCAGGAAAAAAGGAAATAACAGAAGAGGCAGTCTTTAAAGATTGTTCACGAGTTATTAAAAAAGCATTATTAGATTGTTACAATGTTAGTGCAAAAAAAACAAATATTAACTCAAATGCTCTAGAGATAGCATTGAAAAAATTAATAAATTAAGACTATGGAAATTTTTATTATAGGTGTTTTTATTTTAGGTTATATTTTTATAACATTAGAACATGTCATAAAAATAGATAAAGCATCTACTGCTTTAGTTACTGGAGTAATTTGTTGGGCCATAATTGCTATGGGAATGAATATGCCGGATATGAAAAAAGTACTACTGGAGCATGTTGGTCATATTTCGGAGATACTATTTTTTCTGTTAGGAGCAATGACTATTGTGGAATTAGTAGATGTTCATCAAGGATTTAAAATAATTACAGACCGTATTAATACTACTAATAGAGTAAAGTTGTTGTGGATATTGTCTATAGTTGCATTTTTCTTTTCCGCTGTATTAGATAATTTAACTGCTGCTATAGTAATGGGAGCCCTTTTAAGTAAAATAATTAAGGAAAAAAATGATCTTTGGTTTTTTGGTGGAATGATTATTATTGCAGCGAATGCTGGTGGTGCATGGTCTCCAATTGGAGATGTTACTACTATCATGTTGTGGATTGCTGGAAAAGTGACTGCCCTAAATATTATTTCATCAACAATTATTCCTAGTATAGTCTGTATGGTAGTGCCATTGTTATATGTTTCAATTAGATTAAAGGGGCATGTTTTATTAACTGATATTAATGTTTATGCTGAAGAAAATATTACAACCTCTAAAGAGAGAAACTTTGTGTTCTTATTAGGTGTTTTGGGTTTATTATTTGTTCCAATTTTTAAAATAGTCACTGATTTGCCGCCATATATGGGAATGTTATTTAGTTTAGGTGTTATTTGGATTGTGACGGAAATTTTACACAGAAACAAGAATTATGAAAAAAGAAAAGCTTTGACTGTCATAGGTGCTGTTAAAAAAATAGATATTCTCACAATATTTTTCTTTTTAGGAATTTTACTTGCTGTTCATGGTTTGGAGACTATTGGAACTTTATCTAATGTTGCGGTCTATTTACAAGAAACTTTTAATGGAGACATATTTATAATTAATATTATAATTGGAATTTTTT
>CABYOB010000040.1 GCA_902520385.1 uncultured Bacteroidota bacterium | reverse complement strand
ATGTCTTCATTATTTACTGCAGTAGTTTTTTGGTCAATTCTTAAATGGGAAAGCGAATATGAAAAAGTAGATGCAAATAGATGGTTAGTTTTTATTGCTTTTCTTATTGGCCTTTCTGTTGGAGTTCACATGCTTAATCTTCTAGCCATACCTGCTATAACTAGTATTTACTTGTATAAAAAGTGGAAGTCTATTAACTTATCTAATATTTTTAAGTTTTTTGTTATTAATGCTATCGGCGTAGCAATTCTTGGACTAATATTTTATATAATTGTACCTCAAACAGTTAATCTTTTTGGCAAGACTGAACTGTATTTTGTGAATTCATTAGGACTAAGCTTTAATAGCGGAACCATAGCATTTTTAATTTCTCTTACAATTATAATTTCATCTGGACTAATATATTCACATAGAAAGAACTTAGTGAATTTAAACAGCATAATTCTAAGTTTTTTATTTTTTTTAATTGGCTACTCATCTTTTTTTGTCTTAATTATTAGATCAAATGCAAACACTCCTATTGATGAAAATAACCCAGAAGATGCTGTTAGTCTACTGGCATATCTTAATAGAGAGCAATATGGAAGCCATCCATTATTACATGGATACTCATTCAACTCTAGTGACTCAACACTTGTTAATGGAAAACCAGTCTTTGTTCAAGGTTATGAATTAAAAAATACTGAAGGTGGCTTTACCTGGAAAGATAAAAATGAAAAGTTAGTACACAAGGAAGGTTTTTCTACAAAAGAAAAAGCTGAAATAAAGAAAAAAGAACTAATACATTCTGCGAAAAATAAATCTATTTCATTTGAGATCAAAGATAAATATATTATTTCCGACGCTAGAAAAGATTGGAAAACAATATATAAAAAAAATGATGAAAGCTTCTTTCCAAGAATGTGGAGTAATTCTTCTTTACACATAAATGGAAGAATGAATGATGGATACTTAGGCTGGAGTGGTAAGAAAAAAAACGATGATAAAATACCTACTTTTTTGGAAAACTTGAGTTTTTTTTGGAATTACCAATTTAAACATATGTATCTAAGATATTTTATGTGGAATTTTTCTGGTAAACAAAATGATTCACAAGGTCATGGAAATAAATTAGATGGCAATTGGATAACTGGAATCAATATAATTGACAATCATATACTTGGACTTGGGCCTATTAAAAATTTACCTAAACATTTAAAAGAAAATGCAGGTCATAATAAGTATTTTTTATTGCCTTTTTTACTTGGTTTATTTGGACTTGTTTTTCATTTCAAACAAAGAAAAAAAGATTTTTGGGCGATATTTTTATTATTCTTTTTTACAGGGATTGCTATTGTTATCCAATTAAATCAAACTCCATATCAACCCAGAGAAAGAGACTATGCATATGTCGGATCCTTTTTTGCTTATGCAATATGGACTGGAATAGGAACACTTGGTGTATTGCAATTGATAAAACAAGAAATATTTCACTTAAAAAATATTGTAATTGCCGTTTGTGTTTTCTTATTAGGAATACCTACTATTATGGCTTATCAAAACTGGGATGATCATGATAGATCAAGCCGCTATACAGCCAGAGATTTTGCCAAAAACTATTTAGCATCTTGTAAACCAAATGCTATTTTATTTACTATGGGAGATAATGACACTTTTCCACTATGGTATGTACAAGAAGTAGAAGGATATAGAACAGACGTTAGAGTTGTAAACTTAAGTTTACTTAATACCGATTGGTATATTGATCAAATGAAAAAAGATGCCTATAATGGAAAAGCTGTTCCTTTCAGCTTAGAAAAAGATTTGTATAAACAAGGAACTAGAGATGTAGCTTATTATTACCCATATTCTACACTTATTCAAGACAAAATAACCATTAATTCACTAGAAAATCAAATCAAAAACACACAAAAAGAAAATGTTCAGCAAACCTTAGAAATAAGAAATTACTTGAACAATCTGAGCTTAATGATCTCAAAAAACCATAGAAATAAAGCTCTATCTTCAATCGGTCCTATGTTAGGAATTAAAAATGAAAAAAGTGAGGATATTTTCTTTTTAGACTCAATTAATGTTGATGAAAAAATATTTAACCTAAGTGATTTTAATAAGTGGATAAAAAATGATGAAAAATTCACTAAAATAAATGTCACTGAAAATAAAGCACATGTTTATTTCCCTATGAGTAAATTAAAATTACCTGTTAATAAAAAAAATATTTTAGATAAAAATATTGTACGGGATCTTGATTTAAATTTAGTTGAAGATAGTCTAGTTATTGATTTCAAAAAAAACCAAGTTAGAGGGCTCGATAAAAAAAGCTTACTAATTCTAGACCTTTTAGAACAAAATGACTGGGAAAGACCAATTTATTTTGCAATAACAATTGGAGATCCAAATCAAAACCCAGAACCTTTTTTGTTTCTAAATGATTATTTACAACTTGATGGCATGGTATACCAACTGATCCCCATTAAAAACACTAATAATGAAAGCGGTAGAATAGATAGTGATATTTTATATAATAATTTAATGACCAAATTCAAATGGGGAGGCATTGACATGTCAAATGACATATATATTGACGAAACTAATGCCCGAATGATTAGAAATTTCAAAAATATATTCAATAGATTAACATCACAACTAATCGATGAAGGAAAGTTAGAAAAAGCTGAATCCGTCATTGATAAATCTTTAAATACAATTAAAAATGAATTAGTCCCTATTGAAATATACGACCTGCCATTACTTGAAAATTATTTTGATTTAATTATAGAAAAAAATATCAATCAATTACAATCTGTTGAACAAGAATCTATAAAAAATGAATATAAAAATTTAATGTCTTTAATTAATCTATTAATTAATAGATATAATTTAGAGCTTGAATATTATAATTTATTTTCAGAAAAAGATCTAACTAAAAACTGGATAATACAAAATAAAATCCAGCTAGCTGCACAATCTTTAAGTGCTCTTTATTTATTAAATAAAGATATTCCAATCATTGATAAAAATAATTCATTGAAGATTAATACAACTAGAATAATTGAAAAAAACTTTAAAAAAACAATAGAACTCATAGAAAATGCTCATTCTAAAAAAAATAAAAATGAAGCACAAAATTTATTTTCTATTCTAACCATATATGTTGAAATCGCAAATACTAACAATGACTCTAAATTAAATGAAAAAATTACTGAATTAGAACGCATTTCTAATCTAATAAATAGACAAAATACAAAAAAACCAAATCCAATCTCATCTAAAAATCAAGTTTGTTTTTGTATTGAACAATTTTTAAACAATCAACTTACCGAAAGCTGTAATATATATTTAAACGATTTTTTTAGTAACCTGAAAAGCGAACAAGATTTAATGGAAGTCTCATCTTCTTGTCCAGAGACATTCGAATTATTTATTCAACAACAAATGGATGCCGCAAGAGAAACTGAGAATTTATAAAAATTTCTGTATTCCACTAAATCCACCATAAACATTATATACAGATCCAAATGATTTAGAATTTAAAATTGAGGAAGCAATAACTGACCTATACCCACCAGCGCAATAAACAAGGTATTTCTTTTCAGGATTTAATGTTGATAATTTATCAGGCAGTTCCTGAAGGCTTATATTCATTGCATTATTAACTTTACCTACTTTTTCTAATTCATTAGTTTTTCTAACATCTAAAAAAATTGAATCTGAAAATTCAGAAGAAAACATTTGCTCAGGATGAATAGATTGAGTGTGATGAATAGGTTTTTTTTCTTTCCAAGATTTAAATCCACCTTTTAAATAACCTATAACATTATCAAAACCTACTCTTGACAATCTGATTACAGCCTCTTCAAATCTACTTTCATCAACAAC
>CABYOB010000039.1 GCA_902520385.1 uncultured Bacteroidota bacterium | reverse complement strand
TATTTGGTATTAGACCAGTAATAGAATTGTTAGAAAGTGAACGTGAAATTCAAAAAATTTACATTCAAAAAAATTTAAAGAGTGAGAATATTCAAGAGATAGAAAAAAAATCGAAAATAAAAAAAATTGAAATTAAGTACGCACCAATTCAAAAGTTAAATAGACTTACAAAAAAAAATCACCAAGGCGTTTTTGCTTTTTGCTCGCCAATATCTTTTATTCAATTTGAAAATTATTTACCAAGTATATATGAAAGCGGTGAAATGCCAGTTTTTTTTGCTTTGGATAGAGTGACAGATGTAAGAAACTTTGGATCTATTTGTAGAACAGCACAAGTTTTGGGTGCCCATGGAATTATTATCCCTCAAAAAAATTCAGCAGAAATTAATGAAATATCAATCAAAACATCCTCTGGTGCTTTAACTAAAATACCAATATGCCGATCTGAAAATTTTGAAAAAACATTAATTTTTGCAAAAAATAGTGGTTTGAAAATTTGCTCATTTTCTGAGCATGCTCAAAAAAGTATTTTTGAAACAAATTTTAAAGAACCGTCAATATTAGTTTTAGGTTCTGAAAAAGAAGGTATATCAAAAAAAATCATTAAAATAAGTGATGAATTATTAAAAATACCTACTAATGGTGATATGATTTCACTTAATGTGTCAGTATCCGCAGGCATAATACTCTCTGAACTACAAAGACAAAGGCATTAAATTAATTTCTTTTTAATAATATTTGTAGGCATAGAGACAGGTCTTTCAATAGGACTACCTAAAGCTCGATTCCATATTAATTGAGAAAGAATACCTAATGAGCGTGAAACCCCAAACAAAACTGTGAAAAAATCATACTCTTTCATTCCATATTTCAATAATAAAACACCTGAGTGAGCGTCAACATTTGGCCAAGGGTTTTTAACTTTTCCTGTAGCATTCAAAATAGGTGGAACAACTTCATATACTTTACTTACTAAATCAAATAAATCATAATCTTTTAAATATTTTAAAGCAAAGTTACGTTGCGCAACATATCTTGGATCTGTTTTTCTTAAAACTGCATGACCAAAACCTGGAATGACCCTACCATCTGATAAAGTTTTTTCAACATATTTTGAGACTTGATCTTTAGTTGGGTTTTCTCCTTTGTAAAATTCTTTCATTTGTAGTAACCACTTAACAACTTCTTGATTTGCAAGTCCGTGTAGTGGGCCAGCTAAACCGTTCATGCCTGCAGAAAAAGATAAATAAGCATCGCTTAAAGCTGAACTTACTAAATGAGAAGAATGCGCAGAAACATTACCACCTTCATGATCCGCGTGAATTGTTAAATATAGTCGCATCAATTCATGAAACTCTTCATCATCAAACCCTAGCATATGAGCAAAATTACCTGACCAATCTAAATTTAGATTAGGAGAAATATGTTTATTTTCCTTATATACTCTTCTATAAATATATGCTGCTATTATTGGAAGAGAAGCTATTAAATTCATAGCATCTTCATATGAAGATGACCAATAATCTTTTTTTCTTACCCCTTCATTATACGCCTTCATAAAACAACTATCACCTCTTAAGGCTAATATAGCTGCTGAAAATTGAGTCATCGGGTGAGCATTCTTTGGAAAAGAATCTAAAACAGCAAAAACATGATCTGGAACATTTGATCTTTTTTTCCAATCTTCACTAATTAATTCAACATCTTCAATAGTAGGCAAATCACCCATTAACATTAAATAAAAAATACCCTCTGGCATTGGCTGTTTCCCTCCTTTATAAGTAGGAAGTAAATGTAGTAATTCATCTAACGAATATCCTCTAAATTTAATCCCTTCCTCTGGATCTAGCTTTGATGTTTCGGTCACCATACTAATCATCCCTCTCATCCCAGAGTATATTTGACTAAGTTTTATTTCACCTATTACTTTATCTCCATGATTTAATATTAAATCTTTTATTTCATCCCTAGCAGGTTGAATTTTACTTTCAAATTTATTTTTTAAATTATTTTTCATTTTTTTTATTTACTGTATTTAAATTTTTTACCTGAAAAAAGAGCTTTTGAAGCTAATTTCTCTTCTATTCTTAATAATTGATTATATTTTGCAACCCTATCAGACCTTGAGCATGAACCTGTTTTTATTTGAGAACAAGAAAAAGCAACTGCTAAATCTGAAATAAAGGTATCTTCTGTCTCACCAGATCTATGACTCATAACAGTAGTAAAATTATTTTTTCTTGCCAAACTCATAGTATTAAAAGTTTCAGTTAAAGAGCCAATTTGATTTGGTTTGATTAAAATTGAATTTGATGCATATTCTTTAATTCCTTTATTTAATCTTTCAATATTAGTTACATATAAATCATCTCCAACTAACTGAACGTAATCACCAATCTCTTTCGTTAAAGAAGACCAACCTTTCCAGTCATCCTCATGTAATCCATCTTCAATAGAGAATATTGGATATTTTTTTGTCCAATTTTTCCAAAAATTAATCATATCATTTGAACTTAAAATTTCACCACTATTAAAAACATAATTGCCATCTTGATAAAATTCAGATGAAGCTGCATCTATAGCTAAAAGAATATCATCACCAGGAACATAACCTGCTTTTTCAATTGCTAATAAAATTAAATCCAACGCCTCTTTATTTGTTTTTAAATTTGGTGCAAAACCGCCTTCATCACCAACATTTGTTGAAAGCCCTTTTAATTTTAAAACGCTTTTTAAATGATGAAAAACCTCAACTCCCATAATTAAAGATTCTTTAAAACTATTTGCACCAATTGGAGCTATCATAAATTCTTGTATATCAACCAAATTATCAGCATGACTTCCACCGTTCAAAATATTCATTAAAGGTACTGGAAGTGTATTAAATGATGAAAAAGAACAATATGATGATAAATATTCATACAAATCTAATCCTTTAATTGAGGCGGCTAATCTAGAAACAGCTAATGAAATAGGAAGAATAGAGTTTGCTCCTACTAAAGATTTATTCGAAGTGCCATCTATCTCACACATTTTTGAATCTATTTTTTCTTGATCAAAAACATTTAGCCCTATTAAATGACTTTTTATTTCATTTTCTATAATACCAATGACTTTCTCTACTCCTTTTCCCATTAAAACAGAACCTCCGTCTCTTAACTCAACTGCTTCATGTTTTCCAGTTGAAGCACCTGATGGAATAGATGCTCTGGCAAAATTATTTTTTGAAAAAACATCAACTTCTACAGTAGGATTTCCTCTTGAGTCAAATACCTGTCTAGCTTTTATATTTTCAATTTCAGATTTCATTAATTCAAAAAATTATCCATGTTTAAAACAAATTGATCAAATAAATATCTTGAGTCTTGTGGTCCAGGAGAGGATTCAGGGTGATATTGAACTGAAAAAATAGGTTTATTAGTAAACATAATCCCCTCTACAGTATCATCGTTTAAATTTCTATGAGTAATAATAATATTATTTTTAGCTTCTAAACTTGACTCATCAATAGAAAAACCATGATTTTGAGAAGTAACTTCACATTTTTTAGTTTTCATATTAATAACCGGATGATTTATTCCTCTGTGACCATTATGCATTTTATACGTTTTTAAACCACTAGCAAGAGCAATTAACTGGTGACCTAAACAAATTCCAAAAATAGGAATATCTCTTTGAATAATTATTTCTATATTTTTAATAACATTCTTCATTGAAGATGGATCACCTGGCCCATTTGAAAAAAATATACCAGTAGGGTTCCAATCAAATATTTCTTTTGCTTCTGTATTAAAAGGAAATACTTTCATATACACCCCCCTATTTTCTAAACACCTAATTATATTTTTTTTTATTCCAAAATCATATACAGCAACTCTGTATTTTGAATCCTCATTGCCAAC
>CABYOB010000038.1 GCA_902520385.1 uncultured Bacteroidota bacterium | reverse complement strand
AGGGATTTCAATAACTGCAATATTTGTTGCATTTTTATCTCCTATTATTGGAGCAATTTCTGATACTGGTGGATTCAGAAAATTCTTTTTTGTATTATCAACGTGGGTTTGTATAATAGCTACGGCTTGTTTATTCTTTTTTAAAGAAGGTGATGTTTATTCTGCATTAGTATATGTCATAATTGCTAATATTGGATTTGAATTAGGAAGTGTTATATGTAACTCTTATTTACCTGAAATAGCGGATAAAAAAAATATTGGTAAAATATCTGGATTTGCATGGGGTTTGGGATTTTTAGGTGGATTAGTAACATTAGTTTTGTTATTTTCTTTGATGGTATTATTGCCAATGATATTTTTAAATGTAATAGATTTAGAATTAAAAATAGTAAGATTTTCAACTATAATAGTTGCTCTTTGGTTTTCTATTTTTAGTATACCAGCTTTTTATTTAGTCAGAGAAAAGAAATCGGAAAGACTAACAAAAAAACACATCAGTCAATCATTTTTAGCTATATTAAATACTTTTAACGACATAAAGAAATATAAAAAAATTATAAGGTTTTTGATTGCTAGATTATTTTACAATGATGCTCTTATTACTATTTTTGCTTTGGGAGGAGCATATGCTATAGAAACATTAGATTTTACCTTAATAGAAACTTTGATTTTAGGAATTGTTTTAAATGTATTTGCTTGTATTGGGTCATTTTATTTTGGGAAATTAGAAGATTTACGTGGAGCTAAATGGTGTATAGAAGTAAGTATCATCACATTGTTTTTTGCTGTTTTATTAGCTTTTTTCGCACCATATTTTACTAATGTGACAATTGGAAAATCTATATTTTGGTTAGCAGGTATTTTAATTGGTATTATGACAGGCCCTAGTCAATCTTGTAGTAGATCTTTAATGGCGAGATTAACACCTGAAGAAAAAACAAATGAGTTTTTTGGTTTTTATGCATTTACTGGAAAAGCTACTGCTTTCTTAGGTCCTTTTATTTTTGCATTATTATCAGTTTACTCTGCACAAATAGGTCTATTAGTTGTTGTGCTTTTTTTTCTAATTGGATACATTATATTTAAGCCTTTAAAAATCAGTGAAAATGAACAATAGTTTTGATTTAATTGTTATAGGTGGTGGTTTAGTTGGCTTGTCTGCAGCTTATAAAATTCAAAAAAATTATCCAAAAAAAAACATTTTATTAGTTGAAAAAGAAAAAGAATTAGCTTTTCACCAAAGTGGTAGGAATTCAGGTGTCTTACATTCAGGTTTATATTATAAGCCAGGTTCTTATAAAGCGAAAAATTGTGTAAATGGTAGAGAGCAATTGGTTGATTTTGCAAAAAAAAACAATTTAAAATATGATGTCTGTGGTAAAATAGTTGTTGCCGTCAATCAACAAGAAGAAGATCAGCTTCCAAGTCTTTTAGAAAAAGGAAAAAAAAATGGTTTGGAGGGATTGAAAATAATTAATCAAAATCAAATTAAGAAAATAGAGCCATATATTAGAGGTCTAGCAGCTATTTGGGTTCCTCAAACAGGAATTATTGATTATGTGCAAGTTGCACAATGTTTAAAAGAAAAAATATTCAAGATTAATAGTAAAAGTCAAGTTATTACAAATTGTAAGGTTATTAGCAATAATAAAAATTCTATAATTACTAATAGAGGTTTATTTTATGCAAAAAATTTTATTTTTTGTGGAGGTCTTTTTTCAGATAGATTAGCCAAAAAAGATAATTTAAAATTAGACTTAAAAATAGTGTCATTTAGAGGAGAATATTATCAATTAAAAAGTAAATCTAGGCATAAGGTGAAAAATTTAGTTTATCCAGTTCCTAATCCAGAATTCCCTTTTTTAGGAGTCCATTTTACTCGAATGACTGATGGGAATATTGAATGTGGTCCAAATGCTGTTTTTACATTTAAAAGAGAAGGTTATAAAAAAGGTGATTTTAATTTTAAGGATACTATAGATTCTTTGAGTTATCCTGCTATTTGGAAATTATTTTTTAAGCATTGGAGGTTCGGGTTAAATGAATATAAAAGATCTTATTCAAAAAGACTTTTTTTAAAACAATTGCAAAGAATGATGCCTTCTTTATCTTTAGATGATATAGAGTTAGGTAGAACAGGAGTAAGAGCTATGGCTTTAGGTAGAGATGGTCATATTATTGATGATTTTAGAATTCAGCAAAATGGCCAAAATATACATGTTTTAAACGCTCCATCTCCAGCAGCTACAGCTTGTTTATCTATAGGTGACTATATTTTAGAACATTATAATTCAATGAAATAAATCAAGATTTTCCAGTATAATTATTAGGGCTGATTTTTAACAACTCTTCTTTTGTTTTACTGTCAATTTTTAAAGAGTTAATAAAAATTACAATCTCATCTTTTCCGACATAACTATTATTTCTTGTTAAATTCTTCAGTAATTCATAAGGGTTTTTAAATCCTTCTCTTCTTAGGATTGTTTGAATAGCTTCGCTTATTATTAACCAATTTTCATTTAAATCTTTTTTTATTTTTTGCTCATTTACAATTAATTTATTTAAGCCTTTTAACAAACTATTATATGCAATAAAACTATGTGAAATAGGAACACCTAGATTTCTTAATACAGTAGAGTCAGTTAAATCTCTTTGTAATCTTGAAATAGGTAATTTTTGGGATAGGTGAGTTAATAGTGCATTTGCAACACCTAAATTTCCTTCAGAATTTTCAAAGTCTATAGGGTTAATTTTATGGGGCATTGCAGATGATCCCACCTCCTTCTTATTAACTACTTGTTTAAAATAATCAATTGAAATATATGTCCATAAATCTCTATTTAAATCAATTAAAATTGTATTTAATCTTTTAATCGTATCTAATTGATTTGCTAAATTATCATAATGTTCAATTTGGGTTGTTGGATAAGATCGAGATAATCCTAAAGATTTTAAAAATCTTTTAGAAAAAGTATGCCAATTTGTTTTTGGAAAAGCAATGTAGTGAGCGTTTAAATTTCCTGTTGCTCCACCAAATTTTCCAGAGTTAGGTATTTTTTTTAAAAAATTAAATTGTGTCTTTAATCTTTCTGAAAAGACTTTTATCTCTTTTCCAAGTTTAGTTGGAGATGCAGGCTGGCCATGAGTTCTTGCTAACATAGGGATTGTTCCCCACTGTTTGGCTAAATAGTCTAGTTTTAAAATTAAATTTTCCATTAATGGAAACATAATATTTTCTAGGCTGTCTTTAAATAAAAGTGGCGTGGCGGTATTATTAATATCTTGTGAAGTAAGGCCAAAGTGAACAAATTCTTTATGTTTACTTAAACCTATTTTGTCAAATTTTTCTTTGATAAAATATTCTACAGCTTTGACATCGTGGTTTATTTTTTTTTCAATTTGTTTTACTTTTTTTATGTCATTAAATGATAATTTCAAATAAATGGATTTAATTTTACTTAAGTCAGATTTTTTAATTTTTCTTAAAGAGGGTATGATTTTGCAAAGTTCTATAAAGTAATGTATTTCAATTTTAATTCGATATTTAATTAATGCAGATTCAGAAAAAAAAAGAGATAAATCTCTAGTAGTTTTTCCATACCTACCATCAATTGGGGAAATTTGATTAAGAAAGCTCATGACTTATTATATTTAGAGATATCAAATTTAATAAAACAATATCTATAATTAGATGCACATCGCATTATTTTTTAAAAATAGAATTTTATTATTTCAAATCTTGAATTTGTAGATAATTAGGGATTTTTTTTACAACCGTAGCTTTTTTATTAATATAGAAGCATAGGGTTTTTTTTCCATTTGTAATTATTACATATTTGGCTTTTAAGACTGAATTATAGTTTTGAGCTTGCTCAAAAACATTTGGGTTTAAATTCACTTTTTCTGATTTGCATTCCACAACTAAAATAGGTTTGCCTAATGTATTATAACATACTATGTCACTTCGATTATTTTGATTATTTATAATAGTTGATTTTTCAGAAGACATTAATGATAATGGGAATCCTTTCTTAGTGTGCAAGTAGTGG
>CABYOB010000037.1 GCA_902520385.1 uncultured Bacteroidota bacterium | reverse complement strand
GAAAAAAAATGTAATTATATTACTTCTTTTTTTTCCCTTGGTTATTTTTTCACAGGTGATTTGTGTTGATTATTATGCATGTAATTATGCATATGAGGGTGAGTGTACATATCCTTTGCCGTATTATGATTGTAATAACATTTGTTTAAATGATGTAGATAATGATAACATTTGTGATGAGTTAGAAATTTTTGGCTGTACTGATAACTCTATTCTAGATGGGAATTTAATGGCATGTAATTTTGACCCAAGTGCAACTGAAGATGATGGTTCTTGTGTATACCCTGGTTTAATTTTTGACTGTGATGGATTAACATGTTTAAATGATACTGATGGTGATGGAGTTTGTGATGAAAATGAGCTTTATGGATGTACTGATAGTAATGCGTTTAATTTTAATTTTAATGCTACAGAAGATGATGAGTCTTGTTGGTTTCCAATTTTTGGATGTTTAAATCCTTTAGCTGGCAACTATAATTCTTTGTCTGATTTAGATGATGGTTCTTGTATTTTTTCACCTTGGGATTTTAACTCAACAGATTGTAATATGACGATTTTAATTCCAAGTGACGCCAACCTTTTAATTGATGATTATAATTTAGGGTATGGTGATTGGATTGGTGCTTTTTATAAAGATGAAAATAACAATTCATTGTGCGGTGGTGCAGTTATGTGGAAGGAGGAAACTACATCTATTGCAATTTGGGGAGCTGAAAATGGATTAGATAATGGTTTTCAAAATAATGAAGAAATAACATGGAAAGTTTTCCAGAACCAATCTGAAAATACATTGATTCCTAATTTTAATTTTGGTTCGAATTTATACAATTGTAATGGGTTGGGTGGTTTAAATGAATTATCAGTTTTTAATCAGGAAATTTATTTCCCCGCTGGATGGACTATTTTTTCCTCTTATATTGTCCCTATTGAAAATGAAGTTGAAAAAATTTTTGAAGGCATTGATGATGTAATTATTATAAAAGATCAAAATGGAAATGTTTATTGGCCCTCTTTAAACATTAATCAAATAGGTGGTATTAATTATAATGAAGGTTATATAGTTAAAATGAATTATGAATCATCTGGACATAATATAGTTTTTTCGGGAGACTTAATCCCTTCAACTACAAATATATTTATAAATGAAGGGTGGAGTATAATTTCATATTTAAATAGAGATGTTGCTTCAGTGGAAGAAATGATGAGCTCAATTAGTGAGGATTTAATAATTTTAAAAGACGAGGATGGTTTAATTTATTGGCCTCAATTTGGAGTAAATAGTATGGAAAATATGTATCCAGGCAGGGGATATCAAATTAAATTGAACACAAGTTTGCTTTTTTCTTATCCTAATTTATCTCCTGCTAGGTTGATAGATAGTTCAGGGAAACCAAAGAATTTTTTTTATAATAATCTAAAAAATACTGGAGAAAACATGACCTTAGGGATCCCTATTTCAAGTTGGTCTTCTTTACCATCTATAGGGGACGAAATAGGTGTTTTTTCTTTAAATGGACAATTAGTGGGTTCTGAAATTTTTAATGGAGAATCTTTGGCTATACCTATATGGGGAGATGATTTGACAACTATTGAAAATGATGGGCTCAGTAGTGGTGAAAAGTTTATTCTAAAATTGTGGGACCATAGTTCAGGTCAAGAAAAATATTTGGATATTAAAGGATGGTCAGAAGGTTCGGGTATCTATTATCCAAATGCAATTAGTGTGACAAGTAATTTATCAATTAATAATTTTATTGGTAGTAAAATAGAGGTTTTGCAAAAATTTGATTTAATGGGTAGGTCAATAAAAAATATTAAAAAAAATGATATTACATTTATTTTATTTGATGATGGCTCAGTTTCTAAGCAACTGAAACAATAATTTTAATTGATTATTCGATTCTTTCAAAACACCCCAAATCTGGTAATACTATTCTGGAATTACCATTGATATCAAAGGGGACTAACAATGCAGTATTTTCTGATCCAATATTGATGGCTGGAGATGTTGAATCTAATTCAAAGTTCCACATGTCTTTATCAATAAATTTGGGTTCTTCATTTACAAGACATTGATTAAAAAATGGATTTTCATTTAAATTATGTATAGTCGTATCTAGTTTTATTAAACAATGGTCAAAATTATAATTAAAATCTGTACCATTATCATAATCAAGAATAAGTTCATTTTCATTATCACCATAAATAATGCAATTACTAAAATTAGCTTCTTCTAGTGGTCTATATTGTATTATTCCATTTATATCTTCATAATAATTATTAATAAATAAATTGGGGGTTTGTCTACTTGTAGAAGTATAATAATTTGCGAACGTACAGTGTTTAAAATCATATTTGCCCCCAATATTCAAAGCTACACCATATTGACCGCAGTTTGTAACTAATAAATTTTCACCAATTACATGTGCTCCTTGAGCTAATATTCCTAAACCAGACATATTATTAATTATTGAGTTTTTTAATTCTAAGCTTGGGTTTTCATTCACAACAGAGTCAATTTGAAGGCCAATAGTTCCATTTCGAATTATAGTGTATTCAATTTTATTATTAATACTTCCGGCGGTTAACCAAATTTTTCCCCATTGCCCAGGAATATCTTGATAATAATTTTCTAATCGATCACCTTGAACCGTGATTAATTGATCAGTATTTTGACCTCCATTCATATTTAATGTGCTAGATTCTGTGACAATTATATTTGAATTATTATGCAAATAAATATTTGAGCCAGGTCCTATGTTCAAAGAAGCGCCATTTGTGATCCATATGTCTCCATAAATAACATGAGGTTTGTCATTTATCCAATCAGTTATTGTTTTGATGTTGTAAAATTTATATTCATAACTACCATCTCCATCAAAATCTAATGAATCTAAATACTGTGATTCAGATTGATGGTCTGCAATTCCTGAGTAAAAATGGGCATCTATTCCCCAGGCTGTTAAGTCAACTTTTTGAGTTTCATTGTTATATTCAAACATAATTTCATCTTCTTCTATGAAATATGAATTTAAAGCTTCATTAGGATTAATATTTACATCAGCGAATATATAAAGACTATCATTTTTTCTTATAAAAACATCATTTACTAAGTCTCCACTTTCTCCATCTACATTAATTCTAAAAGGAGAAGATTTTCCTTTGGATAGATAAACTGATTTTAAATTAATATCATTATTACTATTATTAAATACTTTTAGATATCTAGTAGCAGATCCAACTGTAGTAAAAACAGTGTCAAAAAGTAATGTGTCAACAGAAAAAGATAGCGAGCCAGTATTTTCGCCCCCCAAAATATCATCGTCTTTATTACAGCTTGTGATAATTAGTAATAAAAAAATCAGTGTGGAAATAACAGCTCTCATATGATAAAATTTCTTTGCAAATTACATAATATGAACTTTAAAATAGTATTTATGTTGTAAAATTACACATAATTAATTTTTAGCATTCATTTGTATTTACTAAATTTGGCTTCCTTTTTAAAAAAAATAAGTTATGAAGAAAGGCGTACATCCTGAAAATTATAGGTTAGTTGCATTTAAAGATATGTCTAATGGTAAAACTTTCATTACTCGATCATGTGCTGACTCAAAAGAAACAATTAAAATAGATTCTGTAGATTACCCTCTTATTAAAAGAGAGATCACAAGCACTTCTCATCCATTTTATACTGGAAAGATGAAATTAGTTGATAGTGCTGGTAGGATAGATAAATTTTATAGCCGTTTTGGAAAAAGTAAAAGTAACTCATCTGCTGTTAAAGAAGAAGAATCGCTAGTAGTTGAAGGCGCTCCAGCTGAAGAAGAGGTGCCAGTAGCTGAAGGTGTTCCAGCTGAGGAGGAGACTTCAACTGAGGAGGAGACTTCAACTGAGGAGGAGACTTCAACTGAGGAGGAGACTTCAACTGAGGAGGAGACTTCAACTGAGGAAGATTCTACCGAAAAAGAGTAAAAGAACATAACATTTATTTTATTTTTCCGTTTTCTTTATTAAAAATAAATTCCTATGAATTATATTCTTTATGATCAAA
>CABYOB010000036.1 GCA_902520385.1 uncultured Bacteroidota bacterium | reverse complement strand
GATCATTTAAACCCAAATTTTATACAACAATTGATATATAGAATTATTCATGAATAATCATTTCTAGTTTATATAAAGGTTATATATTTGTGTGCATTATGAGTATTTTAAAGTTCATTATTTTTTTTATTTATCCTTTAATTTTATTTTCTCAAACAGAAACTATAAGGGGGTTTGTATATGAAGAGTCTAGTTCTGAACCTATAATTTTTGCGAATGTGTCCTTAAAAGATAAAGGAATAGGTAGTGTTACAGATGATAATGGGTATTTTATTTTTCCAAATGTGCCTTACGGTGAATATACAATTGAAGTTGACTTTATTGGCTATGAAAAACAAAGTTTATCAATAATTATAACTGCGGATAAAAAACCATCTGTACAAAAAATCTATTTAAATAAAGTAAATTTTGAATTAGATGTAGTAGATCTAAGTACTAAAAAAAATGAAAATAAAAATTTAGTTAATTCATCTGTAATTAAATTAACAAGTAAAAATTTAGAAAAATTACCAAGTTTAGGTGGAGAAGTTGATTTAGCGCAATTTCTTCAAGTTTTACCAGGTGTAGTTTTCACTGGTGATCAAGGGGGTAAACTTTATATAAGAGGAGGTGCGCCAATACACAATAAAGTCTTATTAGATGGTATGACAATATATAATCCTTTTCATTCTATAGGTTTTTTCTCAGTTTTTGATAGTGATTTAATTAAAAAAACAGATGTGTATACTGGTGGTTTTCCGGCAAAATATGGAGGAAGAATATCTTCTATTATGAGTATTAAAACAAGGGATGGTAATAAAAAGAAGTTTAGTGGGAAATTGTCTGCAAATACTTTTAGTTCTAAAGTTTTATTAGAGGGACCCTTTTTACGTTCTGTAGATAGTAATATTGAAACTTCAGCTATTCTCAGTTTGAGAAGTTCTTATTTAGATAAAACTTCAAAAAACTTTTACTCATATATTTCAGAAGATGGTTTGCCGTATGCTTTTACTGATTTATATGGAAAAATGTCTATTTTTTCTAATAACGGAAGTAAATTTAATTTATATGGCTTTAATTTTTTAGATGAAGTTGAGTATGATAATTTAACTAATTTAGGATGGAGCACCTATGGTATGGGTTCTAATTTTGTTTTAGTTCCAGGTTCTGCTAAAATGTTAATAGAGGGTGAAATCGCATATTCTAATTATAATATAAATGAAGAATCATTTCAAGAAAAATTAACTAGTAAAATAAATGGATTTAATTTGAATTTAGATTTTACGTATTTTATGACCAAAGAAAGTGAAATCAGATATGGTTTACAGGTTTCAGGCTATAGTACATCTTTAGATATAATCAATTTAAATAATTTTTTTTCACAAACTGATCACTCTACAGATTTCGGTGCATATATTGATTATAATTTTTCTAAAAATAGATTTGTTTTTAATCCAGGTTTTAGGTTTCAAAATTACACATCTTTAGGTGAAAATAGATTTGAGCCTAGATTGTCTATGAAATATAATCTTACCGAAAAAATAAGATTTAAAGCTTCAGGTGGCATGTTTTCACAAAATCTTATTTCTACTAATGATGACACTGATGTAGTAAGTTTATTCACAGGTTTTTTGTCAAGTACGGATAATATCCCTAGTTCTTTTCAAAATGAAAGTATTAATTCATTATTGCAAACAGCCACTCATTATATTATAGGATTAGAGTACGATATATTAAATAATTTAAATATAAATATTGAAGGGTATTTCAAAAAATTCAATCAACTAATTGGGTTAAATAGAAATAAAATATATGAAGATATACCGGAGTTTTCGGGCCAGCCGGATTTTTTAAAAAAAGATTTTATGATAGAGAAAGGAGATGCTAAAGGAATTGATATATTATTAAAATATAATTCAAAAAAAATTAGTATTTGGTCTGTATACTCTTTTGGAATTGTCAACAGAGAAGATGAACTTCAAATTTACTCTCCTCACTATGATAGAACTCATAATTTTAATTTTGTCTTTTCTTATGTTATGGGTAAAAAGAAACTTTGGGATTTAAATTTAAGATGGAATTATGGTTCTGGTTTTCCATTTACACAAACTCAGGCATATTTTGAAAATTTAGATTTATCAGATATTAACCTTAGTGATTTTATTAACGTAAATGGAGATTTAGGTATTATTTATTCTGATTTAAATGAAGGTAGATTACCTGATTATCATAGATTAGACCTTTCGCTCACAAAGAAAATCAATTTAAAAAATAGTACCTTCATGGAAATTTCTTTAGGAGTTACTAATCTATATGATAGGAGTAATATTTTTTATTATGATAGAGTAAATGCTGTTAGAATAAATCAACTTCCAATAATGCCCAATATAGGTTTTAATTGGAATTTTTAATGTAAGTTATGTCAAATTGTAAATATATTTTTGTTACTGGTGGTGTTACCTCTTCATTAGGAAAAGGTATAGTAGCATCATCTTTAGCTGTTTTGCTACAAGGAAGGGGGCTGCGTGTTACTATTCAAAAATTAGATCCGTATTTAAATGTTGATCCTGGAACTTTAAATCCATATGAACATGGTGAATGTTTTGTAACGAATGATGGTGCTGAGACAGATTTAGACTTGGGGCATTATGAAAGGTTTTTGAGTGTTCCTATGTCAAAAAGGAATAATGTAACTACAGGTAGTGTCTACGAAAAAATTATTAAAAGAGAAAGAAAAGGTGATTTCTTAGGAAAAACGGTTCAGGTAATTCCTCATGTTACTAATGAGATTAAAAATCGTATTACTGCGCTAGCATCAAAAAATCAAGATGTGATAATTACAGAAATAGGTGGTACAGTTGGAGATATTGAATCTTTACCGTATATAGAAACAGTTAGGCAATTAAAGTTTGAAAAAGGTTCTGATGCAATTGTAATTCATTTAACTTTGGTGCCATATTTATCAGCTACGGAAGAATTAAAAACTAAACCTACACAACACTCTGTGAAGAATTTATTACAATTAGGTGTTCAGCCTGATGTTTTAGTTTGTAGAGCTGAGATTAATTTAGGTAAGGATTTAAAAAATAAAATAGCTCTTTTTTGTAATGTTAATTCTGATTCAGTGATAGAATCTATTGATGCGTCAACAATATATGATGTTCCTTTATTATTATCAAAACAAAAATTGGACTTGGTAGTTTTAGAAAAATTAGGTTATAAAAATATTAAAAGACTAAATATTAAAAAGTGGAATGATTTTTTGATTAAGTTGAAAAATCCCACAAAAAAAGTAAAAATAGCTATTGTAGGTAAATATGTTGAGTTAAAAGATGCCTATAAATCTATTTCAGAATCATTAATTCATGGAGGCGTTTTTAATAATTGTGAGGTAAAAATAAAATGGGTTCATTCAGAAGATGTTAAGTCTAAATCTGTAGCTAATATTTTTAGAAATTGTTCTGGTATTGTGGTTGCACCTGGATTTGGAGAAAGAGGAATAAGTGGCAAGTTAATTACCATTCAATATGCAAGAACTAAAAATATTTCATTTTTAGGTATATGTTTAGGTATGCAAATGGCAGTAGTTGAATTTGCAAGAAATGTAATTGGTCTTAAAACAGCACATTCTACAGAGATAAATGCAAAAACTAAATATCCTGTAATTGACTTAATGCAAAATCAAAAAGTTTTATTAAATAAAGGGGGGACAATGAGATTAGGTTCTTATAAGTGTAAACTTCTTAATAAGAAATCTAAAACTTTTAATGCATATAAAAAAGATTTGATTGAAGAAAGACATAGACATAGATATGAATTTAATAATGATTTTTTAGATGAATTTAAAAAATCTGACATGCGTTTTGTTGGATTAAATCCTGAATCTGGGTTAGTTGAAATTTTAGAGCTTAAAAACCATAAATGGTTTGTTGGTGTTCAGTTTCATCCAGAATATAAGAGCACAGTGACTAACCCTCATCCTTTATTTAAAAGTTTTATTAAATCAACTATTTTAAAAAAATAATAATATGCAACAAAAAGGATTTGATTTTAATTTTTTTATTGGCTTTATGTTAATAGGC
>CABYOB010000035.1 GCA_902520385.1 uncultured Bacteroidota bacterium | reverse complement strand
CTTGTTTTACTATTTTCATTAAGTGATTTTGAATTTCGTTTAAGTTTATTCTATTAAATTCAAATATTTGACACCTAGATAAAATAGTAGGAATAAGTTTTTGTTTTTCTGTAGTTGCTAATATAAAAACACAATATTTTGGAGGTTCTTCAAGAGTTTTTAAAAATGCATTAAATGCACTTTTAGAAAGCATATGGACTTCATCGATAATATATACTTTGTATTTTCCTTTTTGTGGAGGAATTCTAGTTTGGCTAACTAAATCTCTTATGTCATCTACGCTATTGTTGGACGCTGCATCTAACTCAAAAATATTAAATATTCCATCTTGTTTGTTTTCTATACTAATGTTATTTATTTTATTAGCAAAAATTCTAGCGCATGTTGTTTTCCCAACACCTCTAGGTCCGCAGAAAATATATGCGTGTGAAATCTGATTGTTTTTAATAGCATTTTCTAGAGTTGTTGTAACATGTTTTTGTCCAACAACTTCTAAAAATTCTTTTGGTCTATATTTTCTTGCAGATACTAAATATTCGGACATTACATGAAGTTATAAAAGTTTAAATTTCATTATCCTAAATTTATAAAAAATATTATTACCTATCTTCAATAGTTGTTTAGAATATTTTATTTGTTTATTTATCTAATAATTATTACATTTGCCGACCTCTTATGAAAGAGGTTTAATTTTTTTAAAAGTATATAATCATGCATTACGAGACAGTTTTTATTGTAAACCCTGTTTTATCAGAAGAACAAGCAGGTCAGACAGCAAAAAAATATGAAGATTTTTTGAAATCAAAAAAAGCCGATATTACATCTAAAGAATCTTGGGGGTTAAAAAAATTAGCCTATTCTATAGAAAAAAAGAAATCTGGTTTTTATTTTTTGTTTGAATTTAAGTCTTCTAACGAGGATCTTATTTCAGATTTTGAATTAGATTTTAAAAGAGACGAAAGAGTTATGAGATGGATAACTGTGAAATTAGACAAGCATGCTATTGCTTATTCAGAAAAAAGAAGAGAAAGATTACAAAAAAAAGAAGAAAAAAAAAAGTTAAAAATTAATAAGTAAACATGGAAACTAAACTAGATAAAACAGAAAACACTTCAGAGCTTAGGTATTTAACTCCAGTTGAAATGGATGTTAAAAGTGGAAAGAAATACTGTAGGTTTAAAAAAATGAAAATAAAATATATTGATTATAAAGATGCAGATTTTTTATTACGTTTTTTAAATGAACAAGGTAAGATTTTACCCAGGAGAATAACAGGTAATTCTTTAAAGTTTCAAAGAAAGGTAGCTCAAGCTATCAAAAGAGCAAGGCATTTAGGATTACTGCCTTACGTTTCTGATTTATTAAAATAAAAATACTATGGAAGTTATACTTTTAAAAGATGTTATTTATTGTGGTTTTAAAGATGATATTGTAAAAGTGAAAAACGGTTACGCTAGAAATTTTTTAATTCCTCAAGGACTAGCGGTTGTTGCTAATGATTCAACCAAAAAAGTTTTAGCAGAGAATTTAAAACAAAGAAGTCATAAAGAAGAATCTTTGATTAAAGAAGCTGAGTTGCAAAAAGCTAAGTTAAATGAATCATCAATTATAATTAAAGCTAAGGTTGCCGAAGATGGTAATACTTTATTTGGTTCAGTAAACAATAGTATATTTTCTGACAATCTTTCCAAAATTGGTTTTGATATAGATAGAAAATACATCAAGCTAACTCCTTCTAGCGTAATAAAAAAAATAGGTAAGTATACTGCAGAGATTAGATTACATAGAGATGTTATTGCTAGTATAGACTTTGAAGTAGTTAAAGAATAGCTTCATAATTATTCACTTATAGTGATCATTAATAAAATAACTTTATAATTTTTAAGAAAATTTTCTATAATTTAAGTTAGCAAATTAATATGAAAGTAAATGGCCAGGTTTAGATGAAAGATCTTGGTTGGTTGGTGCAAACTGAGTTAATTCAATCCCATTAACTGCGTGTTTGTATTCTTCAATTGTTGGAGTTCTTCCAAGAATTGCAGATAAAACAACTACAGGAGTAGAAGCGAGTAAAGATTCTCCTTTCTTTCTTTTTGAATCTGCAACAACACGACCCTGAAACAATCTAGTAGAAGTAGCCATTACAGTATCTCCTTTTTCAGCTTTTTCTTGATTACCCATACATAGATTACAACCCGGACGTTCTAAGTAAAGTATTTTTTCATAATTAGTACGTGCAATTGTTTTAGGATTATTATCATTAAATTCAAATCCTGAATATTTCTTTAGAATTTCCCAATCACCCTCTTCTTTAAGTTCTTCAATGATGTTATATGTTGGAGCCGTAACAACTAAAGGTGCTTTAAACAGTACTTGACCACTAATTTCTTCTAGATTTTTTAGCATTTTAGCTACTATTTTTATATCTCCCTTATGAACCATACATGAACCCACAAATCCTAAATCAACAATTTTCTTTCCTTCGTAAAATGAAAGCCGTCTTATTGTATCATGTGTATATCGCTTAGAGACATCTTTATTATTTACATCAGGATCTGCAATCATAGGTTCATTAATAATATTTAAATCTACTGTGAATTCTGCAAAGTATTTAGCGTTAACATCTGGTGTTAGTGGCGGTGTTTTAGCAGATTGAATTTCTTTAATTCTATTATTTGCTTTTTTAATTAAACTATTGAGAACCTTTTTCTTGTTATCCATTCCTTTATCAATCATTGTTTGAATTCTTTTTTTAGCAATATTTAAAGATTCAATAAGAGTGTCTGATTCAGAAATACAGATTGAAGCCTTTGCCTTCATTTCTGCTGTCCAATCGGTAAATGTAAAGGCTTGGTCAGCCAAAAGTGTCCCAATATGAACTTCTATAATTCTACCTTGGAATACGTTTTCACCTTTAAAATGATCAAGCATCTGTGACTGTGTAGCATGAACAACGTCACGAAAATCCATATACTTTTTCATTTTTCCTTTAAAAGTTACTTTAACTGAATCAGGGATGGGCATAGAGGCTTCTCCAGTTGCTAAGGCTAAAGCTACTGTTCCTGAATCTGCTCCAAACGCAACGCCTTTTGACATCCTAGTGTGAGAGTCACCACCTATAATAATTGCTCTATCATCAATAGTTAAATCATTTAGAACCTTATGAATTACATCAGTTAATGGGTGATATTTTTCTTGAGGATCACGTCCAGTTATAAGACCAAAGTCGTTCATAAACTTCATAAGTCTTGGTGTATTTTCTTGCGCCTTTATATCCCAAACAGATGCTGTGTGACAACCAGATTGATATCCAGCGTCAATGGTAGGAGAAATAACAGTAGCAGCCATCATTTCTAATTCTTGAGATGTCATTAATCCTGTTGTATCTTGAGAGCCAACTATATTTACATTAACCCGTACATAAGAACCTGTGTGTAATTTCTTTTTAATATTTCCAACAACATTTTTGTTGAATATTTTTTCTACAGCTGTAAAACCTTGGTTTTCGTTGTAAATTTCCTTTGAAGTTGCAAATATTGCGGGGGTATTTATTCCTAATGTATTAGCAGCGAATGTTTGAAGTTTTTTACCAAATACAATCGCATATGAACCTTTGGCTCTTATGAACTCCATTTTTTGAGGAGTTAGAGAAGACGAGATGTCAATTAATTCATTTCCAGCGTCATCGTAAAGTTTCTTTTTCTTTGTATTAATTATTAAAACTGTTCCTGTATCAACAGAGTATTTTTGTTTTAATAAAGGATCTCCATTATCATCAACTATTAGGTCTCCGTTTCCATCTACCTCTTTCTCCCAATTATTTAAATCTATACCTATTCCACCTGTGACCCCTACAGTAGTTAAAAAAATAGGAGATATTCCATTTGTTCCGGCAACAATTGGAGCAATATTAATGAACGGGACATAGGGACTAGCTTGTTTTCCAATCCATAATGCAACATTATTCACCCCTGACATCCTAGATGAACCTACTCCCATAGTTCCTTTTTCGGCGAGCAACATTATTCTTTTATCAGGGTGTTTTTTTTGGAGGGAAAGTAATTCTTTTTGTTTTTTTTCATTGAACTCAAACATACATTTTCCATGAAGTTCTCTATCAGCTCTAGAATGGGCTTGATTACCTGGTGATAATAAGTCAGTTGAAATATCACCAATGCCAGCAACATAGGTAACAACTGGTATTTCTTCATCAATTTCAGGAAGTTTTGTAAAAAACTCTGCTTTAGCATAACTGTTAATTATATCACTTGCTATTTTGTTTTTTTCAACATATGCCTTCTTTAATCTTTCAGTATCAGCTTCATATAAAAACACCTGTGATTTTAAAACCTTAGCGGCTTTTCTGGAAATATTAATATTATTTCCTAAAGCAAGATCAATTAAAAATTTAATGGACGGACCTCCCTTCATATGAGATAATAATTCAAACGCAAAATCAGTTGTTATTTCATTTACTTCTTCTTCTTCTGTAATAATATCTTTTAAAAATTTTGCTTTATGTTTAGCTGCGTTTGTAGTTCCAGGTAGTGTGTTATAT
>CABYOB010000034.1 GCA_902520385.1 uncultured Bacteroidota bacterium | reverse complement strand
ATGTAGATAAAATCAATATCCAAATAATCTTTAGGGTTACCAATATTTATTTTAATTGAAATTTTGCCTCTAAAGCCAATTTTTTTTGATATATAACCAACACAAAAAAAAGATTCTTTGTTCATATTTTAAAATTTGAGTTAAACTCAATTTTAAAATTAGTCTTTTTTATTATCGTCTGTGTCAATTTCCTTTTCTTCAGCAGGAGCTTCTTCAGCAGGAGCTTCTTCAGCAGGAGCTTCTTCAGCAGGAGCCTCTTCAGCAGGAGCCTCTTCAGCAGGAGCTTCTTCAGCGGGAGCCTCTTCAGCAGGAGCCTCTTCAGCGGGAGCCTCTTTAGCAGGAGCTTCTTCAGCAGCAGGAGTATTTTTAGCAGCTATGGCTTCTTCTTTTTTAGCTCTTACAGTTTTTTCCCTATCAATTATTTCTTGCATCATTTTTTCTTTATCTTTTTGGGTTTGAGAAATAACTTTATTTATTTTTTCTTCTTTTTCAGAAATCCATTTATTAAATCTTTCTTCGGCAACTTTTTCATCAAATGCTCCTTTTTTCACTCCTTCAAGTAAGTGTTTTTTATAAAGGACTCCCTTATATGATAATATTGCTCTTGCAGTATCAGTAGGTACAGCACCCTTTTGTAACCAAGATAAAGCAGAATCAAATTTTAATTCTATTGATGCAGGTTTTGTGTTTGGGTTATAAGTTCCAATTTTTTCAATGAATTTCCCATCTCTTTTTGCTCTAGAGTCAGCTATTACTATATGATAGAAAGGACTTCTTTTTTTTCCGTGTCTTTGTAATCTAATTTTTGTTGCCATAAATTAATTTTTTTAAAAGGGTCCTAAACCCTGTTAATTAATGCGTCTGCAAATATGAGATAATTATTTAAAATAAAAAATATAATAATGATAAAATACAATACTTTTATAAGATATTTTTTTTTACTTTTAAATAAATCATAATTTATATATGTTTTTAATTTTTGATACAGAAACTACAGGTTTGCCTAAAGATTTTAGTGCTCCAATCAGTGATACAGATAATTGGCCTAGATGTATTCAATTAGCTTGGCAAGTACATGATTTTTCTGGAAAATTAATTGACATAAAAAACTTCATCATAAAACCTGATGGTTTTACAATTCCTTATAATTCTCAAAAAATACATGGCATTTCTACAGAAAGAGCCGTTTTAGAAGGACATTCATTAGATTTTGTTTTAAAAGAATTTTTAATTGCTCTTAATAAAGTCAATTATCTAGTAGGACATAATATATCATTTGATATAAACATTATTTTTTCTGAATTTTTTAGAAATAGTCAGGTTTTTCAAATTGAACAAATAGAAAGGCGAAAGTTAAAGATAAAAAACAATGAGAAAAATTGGGAGACATTAGATACAATGTCTGAAAAATCTGCAAGTTATTGTCAAATTCAAGGTGGAAGGTTTGGTAAGTATAAATTCCCAAAATTAACAGAACTTTATTGTAAATTATTTGGAAATGAATTTTCCGAAGCTCATAATGCTTCTGTAGATGTTGCGGCAACTGCGAGATGTTTTTTTGAATTATTGAGACTAAGAATAATAAGTGCCGATGGAATTTTATCAGATGATCAAAAAAATAAATTTTTTGAAACTAATAAAAGTATAATAGAATCATATAAATCAATACCTGCAATAAAAAACACAAATAATCAGAGTGCTGTTTTTAAAAAAGATATAGATCAAAAATCAAATATAAATAATTTAAAAAAAGAAGATAAGACGATTAGTCATAATGATTTATTTTTTATACATCTTCATTGTCATTCTAGTTTTTCTATATTACAGTCTACTATATCTGTTGATTCACTAATAAATGCTGCTGTACAAAATAATATGCCTGCAGTTGGTTTATCAGACTTTGGAAATTTATTTGGAGCCTTTAAATTTGTGAAAAAATGTAAAGAAAATAATATAAAGCCTATTTTAGGTTGTGAGTTTTTTCTTACAGAGGATCATAAAAAAAGAACTTTTACAAGAGAAAAAAGAGATAAAAGATATTCACAAATTATATATGCAAAAAATTTCAATGGATATCAAAATCTTTCAAAATTGTCTTCATCTGGCTACATAGATGGATTGTACTCAGGTTTTCCTAGAATTGATAAAGATCTATTATTAAAACATAAAGATGATTTAATTGTTATTTCTAGTGGTTTGAAAGGAGAAATAAGTAGTGTATTGTTAAATGAAGGTGAGGAAGATGCAGAGAAGCTATTTGTTTGGTGGAAAAATAATTTTGGATCTGATTTTTATGTTCAGCTTAGCAGACATGATTTGGATGATGAAAATTATGTTTCAAAAATTTTAATTTCTTGGTGTAAAAAACATTCTGTTAAGTATTTCTGTTCAAATGAAGTGTATTATTTAAATAAGAAAGATGCAGACTCTCATGATATTCTTTTGTGTGTAAAAAATGGTGAATTAAAGGAAACGCCAATAGGTCAAGGAAGAGGATATAGGTATGGATTGCCTTCTGATCAATATTATTTTAAATCTACCAAAGAAATGCAAGATTTATTTTTTGATATTCCAGAGGTTTTTGATGTATGTAAAGAGATTTATGAAAAAATTGAATATTATGATTTAGAAAAAAAAGTTTCATTACCACTTTTTAGTTTGCCTGATACATTTACAAATCAAGATGATTATTTAGAGTCAATAACAATTGCAGGAGCAGAAAAAAGATATGGAACTATTTCTTCTGAACTTAAAGAAAGAATATTATTTGAATTAGAAACTATTAAAAAGACAGGGTATCCAGGTTATTTCCTGATTGTTCAAGATATTACAAAAAAAGCTAGAGAAATGGGTGTTATAGTAGGTCCAGGTCGAGGTTCTGCTGCGGGTTCTGTTGTTGCTTATTGTATTGGTATTACAAATGTTGATCCTATTAAATATGGTTTGTTATTTGAAAGATTTTTAAATCCTGATAGAGTGTCTCTTCCTGATATTGATATTGATTTTGATGATGAAGGTAGATCTAGGTTAATATCATGGGTAGTTAAAAAGTACGGTTTAAATCAGGTTGCTCAAATTATCACATTTGGCACAATGGCTGCAAAATCATCGATTAGGGATGTTGGTAGGGTTCTAAATTTAGATCTTTCTAAAACAGATAAAATAGCAAAACTTATTCCTAATAATATTTCTTTAAAAGAGATAATTTACCCACAGGACTCAAATTCTAATTTAAAAGAAAAGTTAAATAGAGATCAGCTATATAATATTAGTCAAATTCAAAAAATATTAAAAAATAATGATTTAGAATCAAAAGTATTAATAAGTGCATCTCTTTTAGAAGGTTGTATAAGAAATATTGGAACCCATGCTTGTGGTATGATTATAACACCAAAAGATATGAGGGAAATTATACCAGTTGCAATTTCTTCTAATTCTATTAAAATCCAAGAAAAAGATGTTGAATTACAGTTACCAACTACTCAATTTGATAATAGTGTTGTTGAGTCAGCAGGTCTATTAAAAATGGATTTTTTAGGATTGAAAACACTATCAATTATTAGTGATACTATTAAAATGATTAATAAAAGGCATTCTTTGCAGATTAATATAGATGATATTCCATTAAATGATAAAAAAACTTATGAATTATATCAGAAAGGACAAACAAATGGAACTTTTCAATTTGAGTCATCTGGAATGCAAAGATATTTAAGACTTTTAAAACCTGATAAGTTTGAAGATTTAATAGCTATGAATGCCTTATATAGACCAGGTCCTTTAGAATACATTCCAAAATTTATTGCAAGGAAGAATGGAGTTGAAAAAATTCATTATGATTTACCAGAACAAGAAGAATTTTTATTTGACACTTATGGGATAACAGTGTATCAAGAACAAGTTATGCTATTATCTCAAAAATTAGCAAATTTCTCAAAAGGTGATGCAGACGTATTAAGAAAGGCAATGGGGAAAAAAAATAAAATTCTTTTAGATCAGTTAAAAACTAAATTTTTTGAGGGATGTCAAAAAAATGGACATAAAAAAGAAACAATTATTAAAATATGGACTGATTGGGAAGCTTTTGCGGCTTACGCGTTTAATAAATCACATTCTACTTGTTACTCTGTTTTAGCTTTTCAAACAGCGTATTTGAAAGCTAATTTTCCGTCCGAATACATGGCATCTGTTTTGACTCACAATTTAAATGATATTTCTAAACTTTCTTTTTATTTAGAAGAATGTAAAACTATGGGAATATCTATTTTAGGTCCTGATGTAAATGAAAGTGGAATGAATTACTCTGTTAATGATGAAGGTAATATAAGATTTGGTTTAGGAGCAATAAAAGGTGTCGGGTCATCTGCTGCAGAATATATAATTAATGAAAGGAATCAAAATGGTTCATTTAAAGATTTATTTGATTTTTTTAACAGAATGAATTCTAGATCTGCAAATAAAAAAGCATTTGAATCACTAATACTAGGTGGTTCTTTTGATAAATTTACAAATGGTAATCGTTCATTGTTTTTTGATTTTAATGAAAAAAAACAACAAACATTTTTAGAAATTATAATAAAATTTTCTTCATTATACAGACAAAGCAAAAACGCTCCAGTTTTATTTTCTGGAGATGATAATATTAAGACTCCAGATGTTCCAATATGTGAAGATTGGTCAATGTTAGATAAATTACA
>CABYOB010000033.1 GCA_902520385.1 uncultured Bacteroidota bacterium | reverse complement strand
AAACTGATTTAATTTATGAAATATTAGACAACCAATCTATAGAAAAAAAAGAAGAAAATTCTAAAGAACTAAGTGAAAAAAAAGAAAGGTTTACAAAAAGACCATTTAAAAGAAATCCTAAAAAACCTGAAGAAGGAAAAACTAACTTTAACCATCACAAACCAATGAGAAGAAAGGAATATGATCTAGATGGAATTATTACAGGAGAAGGCGTTTTAGAGGTTATGCCTGATGGTTATGGTTTTATTAGATCGTCTGATTATAACTATTTAAACTCACCTGATGATATTTACGTATCTCAATCACAAATTAAATTATTTGGCTTAAAAACAGGAGATACAATTTCTGGTCAATTACGCCCACCTAAAGAAGGTGAGAAATATTTCCCTTTAGTAAAAGTAGAGAGGATTAATAACCTTGACCCAAAAGATGTAAGAGATCGAGTGTCTTTTAAACATAAAACACCTCTTTTTCCAGAAGAAAAATTTGAATTAGCTAAAGAAACAAATACTATATCTACAAGATTAATTGACTTATTTGCTCCTATAGGAAAAGGTCAAAGAGGTTTAATTGTAGCTCAACCTAAAACTGGAAAAACTATATTATTAAAAGAACTTGCTAATGCTATTACAGCATCTCACCCTGAAGTTTATCAAATAGTGCTATTAATTGATGAAAGACCTGAAGAGGTAACTGACATGGCTAGATCTGTTAAAGGCGAGGTAATTGCTTCTACTTTTGACGAACCAGCTGATAGACACGTAAAAGTTGCTAATATAGTATTAGCTAAAGCTAAAAGATTAGTTGAATGTGGACATGATGTTGTAATATTATTAGATTCTATAACAAGACTTGCTAGAGCATACAATACAGTGGCTCCAGCTACTGGTAAAGTTCTTTCAGGGGGAATTGATGCAAACGCTCTTCATAAACCAAAAAGATTCTTTGGTTCTGCAAGAAATATAGAAAATGGTGGATCACTAACTATTATTGCTACTGCATTAGTTGAAACTGGATCTAAAATGGATGATGTAATTTTTGAAGAGTTCAAAGGAACTGGAAATATGGAATTACAATTAGATAGAAATATTGCTAATAGAAGGATATACCCTGCAATTGATTTAGTTAACTCAGGAACTAGAAGGGAAGACTTATTAATAAACAAAGAGTCTTTACAAAGAACATGGATTTTGAGAAAATATTTAAATGACATGAAACCAATAGAGGCAATGGAGTTTATAAAAGATCGAATAAGTAAAACTCAAAATAATGAGGAATTCCTTATATCAATGAATGGATAAATTCATGAAATTAATATTCTGAAAATCACCCGAACTCATTAAGAGTAAATTGGAGTTTAACCAAACGTTCTGATTAATACAGTTAATTAATTCTACTTTAGTATCAATTACTTTTATATTAGGATGACTAATTTCTTTTAAAATATCTTTTTTAGAAAAAAAAGATAATCCTTTTCTTTTAATTTCTTTTGGCGAATAAAATATCCAAACATCATCACTTTTTTTAAATACATCTTTATAGTAAGATATAAACTTCAAGTTTAAACTACTAAATGTATATAACTCCAAACATGCAACTAAATTTCTTTTTGGAAAAAGATCTTTTAAAGCTTCTACAGAGGCCTTTACTTTTGATGGCGAGTGAGCAAAATCACGGTATACATTACTTGTTTTATTGAAAAATCTTAATAATTCCAATCTATTTTTAGCTCCTGAAAATGAACTTATTGAACTGAAAAAAGAATCATTAGAAACTCCTAAACTATTGCAAACTTTTCTTGCCGCCTCTATATTATATAGATTATGTTTTCCAAAAACAGATAATTTATATTTAAAATTATCACTCTTTATATGAAACTTTTGATTTGAAATTGAATATGACGGCAAACCATAACTTTCAGAGGGTGCAGATGAAAATTTTACAATTTTTTTTAATTCTACATCATTATTTGAATAAAAAATTTTACAACTAGAATTAATAGTTTTTAATAATTTTATGAACACATTAGTATAGGACTTCCTTGTTGGAAAAACATTAATATGATCCCAAGCAATTCCAGATAAAATCAAGATATTAGGCATATAATGTAAAAATTTAGGTCTTTTATCTAACTTTGAAGACAAATACTCATCTCCCTCAATTATTATAATTTTATTTTTTGACAGATTCACCATACTATCAAACCCTGATATTTTAGCTCCTACTACATAATCGAATTTTAAATTATTATCTTTTAAAATATGCATAATCATAGAAGTAATAGTAGTTTTACCATGACTACCTGCAATTACTATTCTTTTCTTATTTTTAGACTCTTTAGCAATATACTCTGGAAAGGAGTAAATCTTGATTTTTTTTCTTTGAGCCTCAATTAACTCGGGATTATCAATTTTGGCATGCATTCCTAAAATAATAAAATTTAAATTATTTTCGATTTTTTCAGGAAACCAGCCTTCATCAGGTAGAAGGTTTTCTGCTTTTAAATTTTCTTTTGAGGGGCTAAAAAATTTATCATCCGAACCTGATACTATATACCCCTTTTTCTTTAAAGATATTGCCAAACCATGCATAATACTTCCTCCAATTGCAATAAAATGAACTTTCATATATAAATATAGATTTAAAGTTCACACAATTAATGAATTTTATTTTTAATATTGTAATTATTACAATTACAAATGAAATTATACACTATAAATACGGGCCTTTTTAAATTAGATGGTGGGGCTATGTTTGGAGTGGTTCCTAAATCTTTATGGAAAAAAACAAATCCCCCAGATAATAATAATATGTGTTCATGGGCAATGAGATGCCTATTAATAGAAACTAATGAGAAATTAATTTTAATTGATACGGGAATTGGCGACAAACAAAGTGAAAAGTTTTTTTCTCACTTCCATCTTCATGGAGAAGATAATTTAATCAAATCTATTGAAGGTCATGGATTTTCTAAAAACGATATTACAGATGTAATCCTAACTCATCTTCATTTCGATCACTGTGGTGGCGCTATAACAAAAAATAAAAATAATTATGATTTAACATTTCCAAATGCGAATTATTGGACAAATAAAAAACATTGGGAATGGGCTAACAACCCTAACCAAAGAGAAAAAGCATCATTTTTAAAAGAAAACTTTATTCCAATTCAAGAAAAAAATAGATTGTTTTTTTTAGAAGAAGGTATATTTTGTGAAGGAATAAAAATAAAATTTTTTAATGGTCATACAGAATCACAAGTAATTCCATTTATAACTATAAATAACCAAACCATTGTTTTTTGTGCTGATTTACTTCCCTCTACTGGACATATTCCATTACCATATGTAATGGGTTATGACATTCGTCCTTTAACTACTTTAGCTGAAAAAGAGTTTTTTTTAAATGAAGCTATTGAAAAAAATTATATTCTTTTTTTAGAACATGATTATTATAGTGAATGTTGTTTAATAATTAAAGAAAATAATAAATACACTAGTGGAAAAAAAGGAAAATTAACTGACTTTATTCATTCTTAACTTTATCCCAAGAATTTATTTCTAATAACAGATTATCAATAAATTTTGTAAACATTTTGAATTTCTCAGGCACTCTATATCTACCTTTAACCTTGTGATTTTTATTTTGATAGTTAACCTCTATAATAACTGACGGTAAATCTGTAACTCTAGCATCATATTCTTTTTCAAAAGAAAAAAAATCTAACCGCCTAATATAATCTTCAATAAGAGCTACTTTTTTTTTATGAATCATAGAAGAATATTTACCAATTTTATCTACAAATTTCATTCCATCATATATAACCAAACCATTATCATAAATACTAACTTCAAAATAAGGACATCTACCAAAACATGGTGTTTTTCGCATTTTAATTAAAGGTTTTTTATCCGAAAAATCTGTAATTTCTTTTTCAATTACAGCGTAAGAATTTTTATTTACTTTATTCTTTTTTAAAAAAGCACAACTAATAAAGAAAGTCAATGATATATAAAATAAATACCTAATTATCATTTATTATTTTTTTACTTTTTTTTGTTGACGCTTGGCAATTTCTTCTAATTTTTTTTGAAAATTAGATTTTTTAATAGGCTTAGCCTTATTTGCCTGTAACTGAGCATATAATTTATTTTCATCCAATCCTCTTTTAATGTATAATTGCTGTAAAAATGTTATAATATTAGCTAACAAATAATAGTAACTTAATCCAGACGAATAACTATTCATTATAAAAAAGAATACCACTGGCATTATATACATCATGTATTTTAACTGTGGCATTTGGGTATTAGTTGGTTGAGTATTAAATTTCATTTGAACTAATGTAGATATTGACATTAATAATGCAAATAAACTCAAATGCTCAAAAATACCTGGTAAAAATGAAAACTCTAATACTGAATCATATGTTGACAAATCATCTGCCCATAAAAAAGGTTGTTTTCTAAGTTGAATAGATGATGGGAAAAATTTAAATAATGCAAATAATATTGGTATCTGCAATAACATTGGCAAACATCCCCCTAGAGGACTAACTCCAGTTTTTTTATAAAGATCCATCTGGGCTTTTTGTTTCTCCATTGGATCTTTATCTTTAAATTTTTCATTTATAGCATCAATTTCTGGTTTTAAAACTCTCATTTTAGCCATAGAAACATAGGATTTTTTAGTAGGCAGATATAATAACATTTTAAATACAATTGCTATAACTAAAATAATTAGACCATAACCAATTCCTACACTCTCTAAAAAATCAAAAATTGGAATAACTAAAAATTGATTAACCCAACCAAAAATACCCCAACCTAATTCAACTAAATTGCTAAAACTAGCCCCTTCTCCGTTAGACTTCAAACTTTTCAAAAAATTATAATCATTTGGAACAAATAAAAATGAAAAATTATTATTATTATCTAATTTGATTTTTGTTTGCATGTTTTTAACAACAGTAGAATCTAGGTCTTCACCTATAACCTTCATATAATCTACAATAAATCCAGATTTAGATTTAGATGATAAAATAGTAGAAAAAAATTGTTGTTTATAACCAACCCAAGAAATTGGATCTGATTCATCTTCAACCTTGTCATTTCCCGAAAATGATAATTTTTTATATTTCC
>CABYOB010000032.1 GCA_902520385.1 uncultured Bacteroidota bacterium | reverse complement strand
CAAACACTACCTGTTCAATTGCCTTTTAATCAAATCTATTATGCTTGGGTTATAGGGGGCACATATGATCAAAAAAAAATTTCAAGGAATCTTATTATAGAAGTATGTTCGAAATTATCCATACCAATTTTCTTTTTAGGAGGAGAGTCTGAAAAAAAAGAAGGGGATTTTATTTGTGACAATATAGGGAAATCTAAAAATTACAATTTATGTGGATTGTTGTCATTAGATGAGTCTGCGTATGTTTTAAAAAATGCATCTATGGTATTATCTAATGACACAGGCCTAATGCATATAGCTTCTGCATTTAATAAAAAAATAATATCATTTTGGGGCTGCACTAAACCAAGTTTAGGAATGTTTCCTTATAAACCTCACTCAAAAAGTATTCAAATAATTTCTAATCTTAGCATTTTTCCATGTTCAAAATTAGGTAATAGATGTAGTTATAATAACAAGGGATGTATAAAAAACATTACTGCCTTAGAGGTGCTGGCCGCGGTATATAAAATAGCTTAATTTCTATTTAAAACCCAAGCCCCTTCAAAAGCTTGTTTTAATTTTTTTAAATTTTTATTTGCTTCTTTTTCTGTTTTAAATTTAGAGCAAGCAACGCGAAACAGATTTCTTTTAGAGCTTTGGCCAGCTAGACAGGCTTCTGTATAACCTTTTTTATTTAGTTGTGTAACTAAATTTTCAGCATTCTTTTTGGAACTAAAGCATCCGACAATTATAAACACATTATCGCTGTTTTCTATTTCTTGTTTTTTATTATTTTTTGTATTGTCTTTATTATTGTGTTCAATGTCATCATTTAACCCTTCTGGTAGTTTGTTTTTTGTTTCATTTTCTGGGTTGTTAATTAGATTATTTTGATTGTTTTTTTGTGTGTTTAATTCTTTTTCTGGTTTAGGTTTTTCATCTGTAGAGTTATTTGACTTTTCTGAGAGAGTTTTAACTGCATCTAGAAATCTAGACGCGATATCATCTTTAGGTTCTTTTTGAGTGGTAGGTTTTTCATTATTTAATAATGTTTTGTAGTCTATTTCAGTTTCTTCAAAAACTAAAATAGCATTTCGCATTTTTCCTTTTTTGTCAACAACTATAAGATTGTTGGAGGATGTTGGAATTTGGTTATAAACTTTTTTTATTTGATAACAATCTGTAAATTCTAATCCGATTTCATTTAAAAAACACAAGTTTTGTTTTTGATTTTTTCCGTCATTATATATTTTGAGATGAGCTTCAATTTCATCACCCATTTTAAAGCATCTTTTTGTAGACAAATGATAATTGGTGCCTAAAATTTTATATAAATCATAGTCTATTTGAGAGAGTGTGATTTTATATAATCCAGAGACGTCTTGAGGTGTAATATTTTTTCCTTTTTGGATTTTTGGATTAAATGACGCAGTATTTGAGAAGGAATTATTAAGCATCATGTTTTCGCTCAAGAAAAAACCGATGGAAACAAATATAAATAAAATAGCGATTCCGCTAATGTATTGAGGTTGAATGAAGTTTTTCTTATGATTAATTTTTGGGAAGTAAAAAGATTCTAATCCAAAAAAATCAGGGTTAAAGTTTATGTTTTCTTCAGGTTCAAAAACTATCTCACCACTAGAATTTAATTTTAAACAACCAATAGATTCAAATAAATATTTTTCTCCATTATTTATTTTTGCAAGAATTTTTTTTGTTAGAGAAGCCAATATCACACAAGCTTCTTCATAACTAATATTTTCAATTTCAGCTATATAATTTGCTAATAATCCATCATTTTTTTTTATTTCCGAATTAAAAGAAATAGATTTTTTATTTGGAGTAAAATAATTCTTTTTTTCATCTATTAACGCCCCCTGATCAAATGTTATAAATGCACCTAAACCACTAATGATCACGCATTCATGTTTATATAAAAGTTGGTTAATATATTTAGGTATATTTTGGGTCATTAAAAAAAAATGATAGAGTAAATCTACAAAATATTTTGATTTTTTAATCGCTCTAAATCTTCTTTTGTATTAATTGAGTATCCAAAATGCGTTTTTTTTGTATTTATGCATTTAATTTTAACTCCATGCTCTAGCCATCTTAGTTGCTCTAGTTTTTCCTCCTTTTCTCTTTTTGTAGTACTAAGCTTTGAAATTTTGGATAAAGTTTTTTTTCTATATCCGTAAATACCAATGTGGTGTTCAGTAATTAGATTTTCACTAGCTTTTATGTTTTCAATGATATTTTTTGTAGCACGTTTAAAGTTTTGCGCAATATTATTTGAATCTAAAAGAACTTGAACATTAGATGGGTCACGGTTATAATTATTCCAAAATTCATTTGTTTGATCTCCAAGTTTAGTTACAACTGTAGTAATTATTTCTTTTGTAGAATTTGAGAGTTCTTTATAAATATCAACAATCCAATCAGTGTTAATGTTTAATTCATCACATTGAACATTTATAATAATATCATTGTCATGTAGGTTTAATTTTTCTGCCACTTCGGCGCACCTTTCAGTTCCATTATTGTGGTTCTGATTTGTTAAAATTACTTTAGCATTGAATTTAGTTGCTTCTTTAACAATTTCTTCACTATCGGTAGCTATAAATAAATTCGGAAATTCTTTTAATCCTTTCCAAATATTTTCAACTAAAGATTTTCCATTAATTTTTTTTAAAACTTTGTTTGGCAGTCTTGTGGATTTTAATCTTGCGGGAATTATTATGAAGAGATTCTCCATAATATTTTTAAATTTTTACATCTAATTTAACAGTGAATGTTCTGGGTGGTCCTATATAGGCTGGGCGTATTTGATATTCTCTGTTTAATAAATTGTCAATTATACAAGAAACAGTAATATGTTGATTTAATTTTATTGCTGCTCTCCAATCTAAAATAACATCTCCATTTTTAAATCTTTGTCTTGCGTCTGCAATACCAAAATTAATTAGAGCACTTTGAGGATCGTTAAAAATAGGAGCTTCAAAGATGCCGTCAACATTTTGCATAAAACTATTAGTTCTCACACTTAATCCAGTTGAGAAAAATTTTGTATCTGCTTGTATGTCAAATTTAAAAGTATGTTGATTTCGATATTTTAATAGGTTACCATTTTCTCCATTGTCAGAGCTGGCGTTGGTATATGTAATTTCATAAAAATCATCTATATATTCTACACCTTCTTCATTAACATTGCCATAAAAATAGGTTGTGTTTCCATTTTCGTCTAATACTATTTGATTATATTCGTCACGAACAACATCTGTTGCAAACTCAATAATTTCACCATCATTGTTACCATCAGTCCAATAAGAATAATATACGTCATCAGGATGTAAAATAATTGGATTTATGTAAGTGTAGCTTCCTAAAACTGAAATATCAACATTGCCAATTTTACCACTTCCTCCAATTGATGTTTCTATTCCACTGACACGGGCTTCTCCTATGTTTACACATTTAAATCCTAATCCTAAAAGAGAGTCTACATTTTGATTTAATGGATCCCATCTTCCAAATGTAAATTCAATCATATCATCATATTGCATTATGAAAGCAGCTACATCAAAAAACCCTTTCCATTCATCTATTTTTAATCCTTGTTTTATTCCAATTTCAGCACTCCAGCCACCCTCTGGTTGAAGATCTGGGTTTGGGTAGACAACAACAGGTCCACTTTTAACAGTTACATATCTTTCTACAATTGAAGGAAATCTAAATCCAGACCCATAGGAACCTCTTATAAATGTTGCATCCATTAATTTATAATTTATTCCGCTTCTTATTAATGGAACAGATGTGACTTCACCATCAAAATTAAAATATTCGTATCTTGTTCCTAATGATAAATTTAATTTATCATTAATTTTCCCATCTATTTGGGAGTAAAAACTATAATTTGAAACATTATGTTTTCCACCGTAAACATCATCGTCATGTGCGAATATTTTATTTCTAGTTATTCCTGAAGTTGAAACAAGATGATTAAATGTGAAGGGTAAAAATGAATTTATGTCTTCCCATGTTTTTTGAAATTGGTAATCTGAATAAAATACATTAGAATAAGCGGCCTCACCACCATTAGGGTTATAGTCGTCTCTAAATAACCTTATTTTTAAATCGTGCTTTGTATTATTTAAAGGATTTACATATGAAAGATATGGATCAATATTCATCATCATTTGAGTATATTTAGCAGGGTCTTCATCTAAAGGAATATAACCTAGAGAGTCATTAGTATACATGATGGCATCGTCATTATGACTATACATGAAATTTCCATTAAGACCGTGAGAGAAACCTTTTAATTTTTTCCAGTCTTTTTTTGTGCTAAAATTAAATCGCCCTCTTCTGTTTTCAACCCCTTTTTGGTACCCAAAGTCATTGAATATATTTCCTCCAAATACAATTCCTGTATTATTTTTATATTCTGCGTGACTAAAAGAAACACCACTAAAATACTGAGGATCATTTCCCCACCAATGTAAACTTTCTCTTTTGGGCTTATCATAAAATCCTTGAAAAATAGAAACCTCTGTTTTGGGCTTATTTGTGGGATATTCAGTTCTTATATTTATTACTCCATTTAAAGCTGATGAGCCAAATAATGCTGAAGACGCTCCCTTTATAACTTCGATTTGTGAAATATTTTCCATTGGTATCATGTCCCATTCGACCGTTCCTCTATCACCACTTAAAAAAGGCATATCATCAATCATAACAAGAACACGAGAGCCAGTATTATAACTCCAACCACTTCCTCCCCTTATATTTGCTTGCCCATCAACAATATTAACCCCCGGTGATTGATTCATCATCACTTCCATATTGACAGGGTTTTTGCTTTTAATGAGTTTTGGCTTAATTACATCCATAGAAACTGTTACCTCTTCAATATTTTGTTCAAATTTTCCAGCAGAAATAACGACATCTCCTAGTAAGTTTGTTTCTTCTTCTAATAAAATGTCAAAATATTTAGTTTCATCAAGTTCTATATTTATGATTTTTTTATATGTTTTATACCCAATGAATGAGCATTCTAAGATGTATTCCCCAGATTTAATATTTTGTATTATAAAATTGCCGTCAATATCAGAAACAGAACCAAGAACTAAAGTTTTATTTGAAATGCCACTAATTATTTCAGTTTGTTTTTTCAGAGAGATGTTTGCCATGGGAATAGTTTCATTATTATTCTTGTCCATAACAACACCTTTTATAGAGTTATTTTGAGAAAATGTTGAAGAAA
>CABYOB010000031.1 GCA_902520385.1 uncultured Bacteroidota bacterium | reverse complement strand
TTTTTTTAAGAATTCATTTACTAGTTTTTTATCAGTAAGATCTTTACAATTAATTTTCACATTTAAATATCCACCAACAACTGCTGATCTAGCGCATAATGCACCAACACCAGCATCACTTACAGAGTTCGGATTTCCATTTTCTGCCATTTCCTTTATCACATCCATGGATTCTAATGAAGTCTTCATTATTTCTAAAGGAACCTCAATTGCATGTATAGTGGCTTTTAAAATAGCTTTTTCTTTTATTTTTCTTTCTTTTGTATCATTATCAGGAAGTCTAAATGCCTGCATTATTTGATTAAATGACTCTGTGTCTTTATCTACAAGGTCTAATAATTTTTTTATATGTTTTTGTCCTTTTTCTGCAATATTTGAGAATTCTTCCCATCTGTCATCCCATCCTCTTTTGTGACTAGATAAATTAGCAACCATAGTCCCAAGAGATATACCTAAACTACCTAAATATGCAGAAACAGAACCTCCTCCAGGAGCAGGGGATTCAGAAGCAGTTTTTTGAGCAAAATCTACTAAACTAAGCTTACACAAGTCTGCATTATCATTATTGATGTTATATTCTATAATTTTCTCATTAGGATTAAAATCTTCTAATTCATCTAACCCCATTGTTTTAATAGCAATTTTGATGATTTCGGAGTCCTCAATACCTACTGATCTGTTTTGTTTTTTTAAAAAATATTTCCCTGCATCAAGCATTGATTTTAAGGGAATTAATCCAACTAATTCAGATCCAGTAACTCTTAATCCTCTTTCTTGAGCTTTTTTACATACTTCATCAAATACAATATGAATAGGTGTTTCTTTTATATTTGTTAAATTCATGGAAATTTGAGCTATTCCATATTCCTCAATAAACCAACCAATAGCTTTTACATGTTTTAGTGATCCTGGTTTCCATATAGTATTTCCTTGTTTATCTTTTAGAATTTTTCCAGTTAATGTACCTCCTTCTCTCGCAATCCTTCCTTTTTCTCTAATGTCAAAAGCAATAGCATTTGCTCTTCTAGTTGATGTGGTATTTAAATTAATGTTGTAAGCAATTAAAAAGTCTCTAGCTCCAATTGCAGTAGCGCCTGTTTTTTGTGCAATTTTAAAAGAAGTTGACCCAAAATCTGGCTTCCATTCTTTTTGCTTTAATTTCTCTTCTAAAGCTTCATATTCACCTGATCTAATGTTAGCAAGATTCTTTCGTTCAGGTTTTGTTGCAGCATCTTCATATAGATAAACAGGTAAGCCTAATTCATCACCAACCCGTTTTCCAAGTTGTTTAGCATAGATAACAGCTTCTTCCATACTTATACCTGAAATAGGTATGAGTGGGCACACGTCAGTAGCACCCATTCTTGGATGTTCTCCACTTTGCTTACTCATATCAATTAGCTCTGAGGCTTTTTTAATCGATTGAAATGCTGCCTCGATTACTTTTTCTGGCTCACCAACGAAAGTAACTACTGTTCTATTTGTTGCTTTTCCAGGTTCAACACTTAAAATTTTTACTCCTTCAACTAATTTAATTTGATTAGTTATATTATTAATAACTGATTTGTCTCTTCCATTTGAAAAATTAGGAACACATTCAATGATTTTTTTTTCCATGATTAATCTTCTCTAAAAATAGATACGGCACCAGATTTTACTTTGATTTTATTTTGATTAGTAAATTCATTTAAAATAAATTCAAGTCTGTAAAAATAAACTCCTTCTTTGCAATCAGTATTACTTTTTCTTCTTTTTCCGTTCCAAGGTTGATTATATCCTTCTGATTTATACACAGTTCTTCCAATTCTATCATATACTCTTAGTAAGTATTTGGTTGCGCTACAATTAATATTTGTTTCCAATGTTCTTTCTATATCACCTTCTGGAAATAAATCGTTTACACCGTCTTCATCTGGCGTGAATACATTAGGAATAATAAACTCACAATTACATTCATTAATTGTGACAGATACTTCTTCAGATTGTTCTGTGCCGCAAGTATTAGTTACTTCTACATAATAATAATTTTCATCATTTAAATTATACTCTGTTTGTAGAACATTAATTTGTGATGTAGTTATCCCAGTAGAAATTCCATTCAGGAACCATTCATATGTATCTGTAGAGTTTTGTGTGGTTGCATTAAGTGTGACATCTTCATCTGTAACGCACATTGTAATTCTATCATTAGAGTAGTTTTCTATATCTATTTGTGCTACAGGAAAATCTAAGTATGCTATTTGAATTGTATCATAAAATAAACTAGTTCCATCTGTCCCTTCCCATGCAATATAGTCTACATCAGCCCAAACGCTGTTTATATCTACTGTTAGTGTTCCCGTAGTATGAATTAATGGATTGCCTTCTGGAAAAAATGGTAATTCATACCAAAAAATAACATCATAACCCTCAGGGGTATTTAATTCAATAGATTCTTCTCCACACAGTTCGTAAACATTTTCAAAAGGATACTCATCAACAATTTGAGCAGATAAAATTGAAGATATTAAAACAAAAATAAAAAGAGAATTTTTTTTCATAATGCAGTTAAAACGTGTTAAAGATACAAAGTTTAATTATTTTGTATCGCAATCATAGTATAATTTTCCTTGTATTATTACCTTTTTTATTAAAGATTTTCCAAAAGAATAAGGAATGAATGCATTAGATGGAATTTTTTCAGTTATAATTAGGTTGGCTATTTTACCTTTTTCAATACTACCGAGTTCATTTTGAACTTCCATTGCATGTGCGCCATTTATTGTTAACGCATTTATTGCTTCCTCTGGAGTCATTTTTAATTTAATGCAAGCAAGAGACAAAATAAATTCTATATTTCCAGATGGAGACGATCCTGGGTTGTAATCACTAGCTAATGTAATTGGAAGTCCAGAGTCAATCATTTTTCTTGCAGGAGGATAAACTAAACCAAGAAAAAAAGCAGTACTTGGTAATAAGGTAGGGATAGTTTTCGTTCCTTTTAAACATTTTATTTCTTCACTTGAGGTAAATTCTAAATGGTCTACTGAAATAGCTCCCATTTTTACTCCAACTTGTATGCCGCCTGAAAAATCTAATTCATTAGCATGAATTTTTCCTTTTAGGCCATGATTTAAACCTGCTTGTAATATTTTTTCAGTTTGTTCAGCTGTAAAAAAACCTTTGTCGCAAAACACATCTATATAGTCTGCTAATTTTTCTTTAGCTATTACAGGTATCATTTCATGTATTATTTTTTCTACGTATTGATCTGGGTTTGCTTTATAATTTTTTGGTATGGCATGAGCTCCTAGAAAGGTAGATTTTACTGTAATAGGACTTGTCTCTTTGATTTTTTTTATAACTCTCAACATTTTTATTTCTTGTTCAGTATCGAGTCCATATCCACTTTTAATTTCAATTGCTCCTGTTCCCCCGTTTATAACTTCATCTATTCTTTTCATAGATTGGTTATATAAATCTTCTTCAGATGTATCTTTTAACATTAACGAGGAGTTTAATATACCTCCTCCTTTTTTTGCTATTTCCTCATAGGAAAGTCCATTTATTTTATCCACAAATTCTTGCTCTCTACTTCCGGCATATACAATATGAGAATGGCTGTCACACCATGATGGTAGTATTGTTCCGCTTTCTGCGTCTATTATATTAAATTCATTCCAATTGTCAATTCCTTCCCAATTATCCATATTTCCAAAATCTAAAATTCTATTGTCTTTTATTTTTAACCAAGCATTTTTTATGAGAGGTAATTCTTTCATTTCATGGCCTTTTTTTAACTCTGAATTGGAGCTAACTGTTATCAATGATCCTATGTTTTTAATTAATGTTTTTTTCATGTTTTGAAATATATTACAAGATAAAAAATACAATTGATATATTTGTTTATCTTATGTCTAATACTTTTGGTTCAATATTACGGTTAACTACTTTTGGGGAATCACATGGTGTCTCTATTGGGGGGGTAATTGATGGTTTTCCTGCAGGCTTTAAAATTAATGTTAGTGATGTTCAAAAAAAAATTAATTTTAGAAGGCCAGGTTTTTCCAATATTTCTACTGAACGAAAAGAAGAGGATAGTGTTGAATTCACATCTGGTTTAGTAGATGGCTTAACAACAGGTGCTCCAATTGCATTCTTAATTAAGAATAACAATCATAATCACAAAGATTACTCTAATTTAAAAAATATTTTTAGGCCCTCTCACGCTGATTTCACCTATGAGAAGAAATATGGAATAAGAGATGTTTTAGGTGGGGGGAGATCCTCTGCTAGAGAAACAGCATGTAGAGTTGTGGCTGGAGAGATTGCATCACAATTTCTAAAAACCAAAGCTATTTATATATATTCTTTTGTGTCTACTGTTAATTCTTTGAGCTTAGAGAAAAGTTATAACGAATTAGATTTGTCAAAAATTTATGATAATGATATGCGTTGTCCAGATTTTGATTTAGCTAAAAAAATGAAAGATTTTATTTTAAACACAAAAGAAGAAGGGGATAGTTTAGGTGGTTGTGTAAGCACTGTTGTGAAAGGAGTTTCTGCTGGTTTAGGAGAGCCGTTGTATAATAAATTAAACGCACGTTTATCTTTTTCTATTATGAGTATAAATGCCGTAAAAGGAATTGAATTTGGTTTAGGTTTTGATTCTTGTAAATTAAAAGGATCTGAGTATAATGATATCTTTGTTAAAAAAGGTGATAAAATTGAAACAAATTCAAATAACTCTGGAGGAATACAGGGTGGAATTAGTAATGGTCAAGATATTTTTTTTAAAGTTGCATTTAAACCCACTTCAAGTATAAAAAGAAAACAAAAAACTATAAATAATAAAGGAGAAGAGGTGTTTTTCCTCAATTCAGGTAGACATGACCCTTGTGTTTTACCTCGTGCGGTTCCAGTAGTTGAGGCAATGACGGCACTTTGTTTAATGGATATGTATTTATTAAATTTTTCATCTAAAATTGATAACTTATAAAAAAATAAATTTAAAATATGGCTTTACATTGGAAAATATTAATTGCTATGATTGTTGGGGTTGTATGGGCTCTTATATCTGAAAATTCACTTTTTTTAAATTCTTTTAATACTAATTGGCTTGCTCCTTTTGGTGATATTTTCATGCGGTTATTAAAGCTTATAGCGGTTCCTCTTGTTCTTTTTTCCATTATAAAAGGAGTTTCTAATTTATCAAGTATTTCAGAGTTAGGAAGAATGGGGTCAAAGACAATTCTTTTGTATTTAACAACCACATGTTTTTCTGTTTTGATAGGTCTTTTTTTAGTTAATCAAATTGGTCCTGGAAAAGGATTTGATATTGTTGATTTTAAAGAAAATAATAAAGTAAGTGTCATTAAAGAGCAAGTTAAGGTAAGTTCTGATGAAAGTCCATTACAGTTTATAGTAAACGTGGTTCCAGATAATATTTTTTATGCTCTTGGAGACAATAAAGCTATGCTTCAGATTATATTTTTTGCTATATTTTTTGGTTCTGTGTTAATTCTTATAGATAAAAGAAAAAAAGATCAATTAGATTTTTTAATAGACTCTTTAAATGATGTTTTTTTAAAAATGGTAGATATTGTTATTTACTATTCTCCTTTTTTTATTTTTTGTTTATTAGCTGGAACCTTATCTAAACTTTCTTCTGGTAATGATGGTGGTTTAATGCAGATTATTATGGGTTTAGGTTTATATACTCTTGTTGTTTTAATAGGCTTATTAATTATGATGCTAGTTATTTATCCATTATTAATGAGGTTTTTTGTTCGTAATTTTTCTTATCATAATTTTTTTAAATCTATTGCTCCGGCTCAAATATTAGCATTTTCCACTTCTTCTAGTGCAGCAACTTTGCCAGTAACTATGGATTGTGTGAACAGCAATTTAAAAGTACCAAATAAAGTTTCTAGCTTTGTTCTTCCTATAGGGGCGACAGTTAATATGGATGGAACTAGTCTTTATCAATGTGTTGCGGTTGTTTTTTTAGCTCAAATGTTAGGTATAGACTTAACACTTACAGATCAGTTATTAATTGCTATGACTGCAGTTTTAGCTTCTATAGGGTCAGCTGCAGTACCAAGTGCTGGATTATTTATGTTAGTTGTTGTTCTTGGTGTTACAGAAATTGACCCTAT
>CABYOB010000030.1 GCA_902520385.1 uncultured Bacteroidota bacterium | reverse complement strand
AGGACACAAATTACCAATTGAATTTAATCCAAACATTGGCCAATAAACACTACCATCTTCATCTTTAACAATAATCAAATCATTTACTATAGGTGCCATCATATCAACTGCATTATAACAATCTTGATGCAAATAACCTGATATACCCCAACCTTCATTAAGATTAATATTATAATCAAAAGGAACTAATTCTCCTTCAATAGTTAGTGTTGCTCCAGTAGTCATTTTAACTTGATACCCTCTACCTTTTGTTAATGAACCAATTGAGTTTAATCCAAACATTGGCCAATAAACACTTCCATCCTCATCTTTAACAATAATCAAATCATTTACTATTCCATTAAAAATTGAAGCCATATTTGTGTTATCTGGATCAATATAAGTTGACCAAATTCCCCAACCAGCTGTTAGTGGAATATCTTGAGTATAAGTAGAAGCCGCATCTATTGAACCTATACCCGTCAAACCATTACACGAATATTCGCCCGCTCCAAATGTATAAGTGACATTTGCTCCTATTATAAATGTCTCTGTTTCACTATCATAAACTCCCCAAGTCAATGATTCATTAGCCTCAAAACCATTATCTCCTCCTTCTGCACCCCATGCCGCTACAGATGTTGTTTCACCTGTCCAAATAGTTGAGCCACCACAAACCATTTCTCCAGTTTCCTCAATCATATAAAATACACCAACCCAATCACCATTTGTTATAGGTTCACCTTCTATTGTGATTGAAGCATCTGAAGGAAGTAATATTGTCATATTACAATCTGTAGTTGTTATTTCTCCCCAAGGACCATAATCACAAGTACCATCATCAGTATTAGCTAGCACATTATAGTTAGAAGCTACTTGATCAGTACAACCTAGAATTTCATATATACAACCTTCATTATCAGTTGCATTTGAATTATAATTCATTGCAGTATTGTCAGTACACCCAACAATTTCTAATTCATTACAAACACCATCTGAGTCTGTGTCATTTACACAATCTCCATTACAATCTAAATAAGTCTCATTTGGATATGTACACGAACCATCATCTACATCCGCTCCATCATCATAATTACAAGCTGTAATATCTACACAGCCTGGCACATCACAATCTCCTATATCTCCAGCAAATGGAGCTGATCCTGAAAGAATTACTGTATCATCGTCAGTATTTGGAATACCATCAGCTCCTAAATCACTAATAATTCCCCATCCAATTTGATATTGCATGATACCTCCACCTGCAGATACATCTAGGCATTCTGATAAATCTAAACAAACAGAAATTGTCTCAGAAAAACCATTTAAAGTAAATGAATCGTCTCCTATATTTAAACTACTACCATACCATCCTGCCACAAAACCATTAGTATTCATATATATATTCACTTCTGTAAGACCTATTTCAGCACAAGTGTATACACAAGAGCCATCATCTAATGCAGCTGTAAAATCAAAATTAACTGCTGTTGGATCAGTACAACCTTCGAAATCTGCACAGGAACCTTCGACTCCCTCAATAAACTCAATTGAATTAAATCCTGATGTGAAAGTAAACTCTTGTCCGTTAACATTAAGAATATTTCCATCCCAACCATCTCCAAAAGAATCTGTCATACTTACCTCATAACATTGATTTGGATCAAAACAACCAGCACCATTATATGGGGCTCCTCCTGATGCAACTAATGTTCCGTTTGTTGATGTAATAGTCCAACTTACTTCAGTTTGCCAAGTTCCTCCATCACAAGTAATCGTATAGGTAGATAAACCCTGTTCTTCACAACCATAATCACAAGATGAATCATCTGTATTGGCAGTTTCATCAAAATTAACAGCATTAGAGTCAGTACATCCTAAATATTGACAAGGATCAGCAGTATTTATACCTGAAACTTGATTTATTGTTGCACTTGGATCATAGTTGTCAGCCTCAGAGTCAGTACAACCATAAACAGGACAACCTCCCCCAATAACATTAACAAAGTTTGAACTCCAAAAACCTGATGTGCCGTCATCCCAACTAAATGAATACTCTCCAACGATAAGATAAGCATCTCCATATCCTCCACCTCCTGCACTTGAAAGACCAATGTCATAGCATCCATTATCTAAGTCTAAACAAGCAAGTCCATCAAAATCTGAGTTGCCGGAAGCAATAGTATTACCCTCTGAGTCGGTAATTGAAAAACCAAAATCTTCAGAACTATCTCCATCGCCTACAGAAACACTTATAGTCGTATAATCACATTCAAACGGACAATTACCCAATTCACCTGAACCATTAAATCCTGCAAATAAAGTGTATTCTAAATCTCCTAAAGTCTCACTATTAATTAATAGTTGATTTCCATTCCAACCATCTCCCCAAGAATCTATCATATTTATTGTATAACATTCAGTAGGATTAATACATGCCCAAAAAGAACCAACAGCCTCTAATCCTGAACCAGGAGAAAAAATAGCATTACCTTCAGAATCTTCAATATTCCATGAAATTTCATTTTGCCACAAACCACCACCACTGTTAATTGTAATTGGCTCAAACCCTTCTTCGGCACAACTATACTGACAAGAACCATCATCTTGTAGTGCATTTTCATCATAATTATCAGCATCTGAATCGGTACATCCAATTAAGTCTCCACAAGCATCTTCAGATCCTACTGAAGCTAAACCATTAAACGGCGCTCCTCCCGAAACTAAAACATTTCCTGAACCATCAACTATCTCCCAAGAAACTTCTCCTTGCCAAGATCCTCCGTCGCAAGTAACTGTGTAACAATCATTAGATAAACAAACAGATGCTTGACCATCCGTAGCATCTGGATAACTCCCCTCAATTGTAAATGTCCCTGCAACTGAGCCATCAGAGCCTGTAATAATAAGATTATTTCCGTTCCAACTATCTCCAAAAGAATCTGTCATATTTATTATATATGATGTAGCTTCTCCACAATCACAAGAACCATCTTCAACATTAGCTGTAGGATCATAATTAATAGCATTTGAGTCTGTACATCCAAAATATTCACAAGGATCATCATCATTAGTACTATCAGTTTGATTTAAAGTAGCATTTGGATTATAGTTATCTGCAGAAGAGTCCATACATCCATATATTGGACATCCTAACCCAACCGATTCATAATAATTTGAATACCAAGAGCTAAAACCAGACCACTCAAATGTTTGATCTCCTATCGTTAATGTAGCACCCTCATCTCCATTTCCTCCAGCACTAGCCAAATTAACGTCATAACAATCAGAAGCTGGCAGACATACTGCACCATCAAAATCAGGGCCACCACCAGCAACTACATCACCTGCACTATTAGTAATAGACCATCCAAATGTTGTTCCAGAACCATTATTAACTACCACAGAAGTTTCTTCAACATCACATTCTATAATACAATTATACGCTCCTGATGCAGAACTACCTGCATAAAGACTTGTTGAAAAATCACCAATAGTCAAAGTGTTACCATTCCAGCCATCTCCATAAGAATCATTCATCTGAATTGTATAACACATATCATTCATTAAACATATTTCATTTGAATAAGGAGCTCCTCCATTAGCTATCATTATACCAGCATCATCATATAATTGCCATGAAATTTCTCCCTGCCAAGTTCCTCCTCCAACAGTAATAAGAGTTGTTATCTCTCCCTCATCCTCATTACAAGTATATTCACATGAAGAATCTGCTTCAGTTGCATTAGGATTAAAATTATCCGCATTTGGATCTGTACAACCTGGAATAGGATCCTCGACACAAGTACAATCATATCCCAAACCTTCCATCTCAGAAACAGTATAATCATATGAATTAAATACCCATACATACCAATAACATGAGTAAAGTTCTTCTGTATCTAGCCACGTTTCACAATTATATTCACAAGAACCATCATCTGTATTTGCCTCTACATTATAATTTTCTGCTTCGGAATCAGTACAACCACTTACAACACAAGAATCATTATTAACACCAAATACTGCGGTAGAAAAATCTCCACTTCCACCAGTATTTTCAATGGTAAATGATGCATTTTCACTTACCCCTTCACCTGTTATATTAATAACATCTCCATTCCAACCATCTCCAAAAGTATCATACATATTCAAAGTATAACAACCATCTGATAAACATAAATTATTTGCAAAATATGGCGCACCTGGTACTCCATCACCATTGGCCGTAGTTTCAACCATGATGTTACCATCTGAATCTAATATCTCCCAATAAACTTCTGAAGACCAATTACCACCAGCAACTTCAATTGTTATCTGTGTGGAACCAATACAAGAATACTCACAAGTTCCACTTGGAAAATCTATAGTTGCATTTTCGTTATAATTATCTGCATTATTATCCATACACCCAAATACAATTCCACAAGCAGAAGGGTCGCCTACAGCAAATTCACCTGATCCACTCGCTCCGTCTATTGTAAATTCCCAAACACCATCATCCGTTGATAAAGTCATAATATTTCCTTCCCATCCATCTCCAAAAGAATCCGACATATTTAGTGAGTAACAACCTATTTCTAAACATGTTACATTTTCGTATGGAGCACCATCATTTTCATCATCATCATCATCAGATGACGCAGAAATAACTATGTTTCCTTCTGCATCTACAATCTCCCAACCTACTTCACTCTGTGAAGATCCTCCTCCTACAGTAATTTCAATAGATTCATAATCTGCACCTTCAAAAGCAGAACAATCATACGTACAGCTACCATCGTCTTGTAATGCATTTATATTAAAATTAGCTGCTGAAGAATCTGTACACCCTAAATAAAAATCACATGAACCTAAACCAATTGCAAATAATTCTTCTTGATAATCCCCACCATCATATATCGTCCAACCAGTAGACGGAATAAAATATGTATCTCCAAACATTTCTAAAGTATTTCCATTCCAGCCATCTCCATAAGTATCTGTCATCACAAGCATATAACAACCTGGTTCTAAACAAAGTCCTGTATTAGAAAAATCTGAACTGTCATAAGGCGACGCATTCCCAGGTAAAGCCTCAAGAATTACGCCTCCATCTATTGTTTGAATACTCCAACCAATTTCATTTGGATCTTGACTGTCATTAACAATAATTGAACTAGATTGGCTAGGTGCTTCACATGAATAATCACAAGACTGATCATCTAAATTAGCTAAGGAATCATAATTACTAGCCCATGGATCTAAACAGCCTGGCAATTCTGGGATTTCAAAATCAATCGTCATTGTATTATTTTCATAAAATGTTTCATATATAAATTCAAATAAATTCATATCTTCTTCTGCCCAACCATACTGTTGACCTAAAGGCTCTTCAGATCCACCGTTAGCCCATATTGTAAGTGTATGGTTACCTGGTCCTAAATCTGCAACAAATTCTGAAACATCATAAGAAAAATTATTAGATGAACCAAAGGGCCATGATGGAGGATTGTCAACAAAAACCGCGGAGCCATCAATTAGAATCCAAGTATAACCTCCAATTGGTGTTGTTTCATTACCAGTATTTGATATAACAGTATTTACAATTCCCTCGTTGTATTCAACAGAAACTACATTAATGTCATAAAAGTCAAATCCGTCCTCTCCTTCGTTACCCTCGCAAGCTGATCCACTTGTTTGATCAAATCCAGCAGCACCAGTTAAAGCAAATACAGAAAATTCAGCATTTTGGATTTGCCATGACATTTCTGGACTTGTTGAAGCGTCATTAGGATAGTCAACTATTAAATTATAACAACCATCTAGTAAATCATCTGGAGCACAAAAAGTAACTACATAACCCCATTCACCTTCATAATCTGGGTTCAATGGGCATTCAGGACAATCTTCGTAGTTAATTACTCCATCTCCATTATTGTCAACTGAGGCAGGGCCCGGTAAAGTATAACCTATTTCATCACTTAATGTGAAATAAAAAACTTCTTCTCCTACTTCATAATATTCTGATTCATCCCAAACATTAAGTACAGTCATTGATGCTCCATCCCAACCGTCTTCTCCTTCATCTAAGAAAGTACCAATTAATATTAAATTATTGTTTGGATTTCCACAACCCCAATACAAACAAGAGCCATCTTCAGTATTAGCATCTGGATTAAAATTGTCTGCTTGATTTCCTGGAAATGGAGACCAGTCTTGTAATCCATCGTCTGTACAACCTAAAATTTCATAATTTTCACATCCTGGAAAAGTCCAACCTTGACCTGCACAAAATTGCTCAGGAGTTACACATTGTTGACAAGCTAAACACTCTGGTGTAAGAGCCTCACAGCAAACACCATTGTAAAGGCAAGAGCCATCATCTTCATTAGCTGTTGAATCATAATTACAAGCTACACCTCCATTGGTAGCTGGATCATTATCTGTACAACCAGGGTAAGCAACATAAGTTACTATTATTTGACCAACCATTCCTTGTTCAGCATGCAAACCAACAGAACAATCATAGTTATATGTACCTGGAGTCATGAAAGTGTAAGAACCTATTTCAACAGGATTGTCAGAATTTTGTGCATATACAGCAGGTAATAAAGCTGCTCCAGATTCATCTAATAAAGACTCTGGATTATTAAAACTTTCTGAAGTTATTGAATTAATATTAAAATTCACATCATGTAAACCTCCTACATTCAACCAAGTTACTGTTGAACCAACTTCAATTTCTAATACATTTGGGCTATAATAATATGCTCCCGCTTGTATTGTTTCATTCGTAGGTTGTGAATACGAGAA
>CABYOB010000029.1 GCA_902520385.1 uncultured Bacteroidota bacterium | reverse complement strand
TTTTAATAAAAATGAGGATAATATGAATCTTTTGATTGGTGAATTAAAACACCATTTATCTAATTCTAGTTTAGGTGGAGGAAAAAAATCTATAGAAAAACACAAACAAAAAGGAAAATTAACAGCAAAAGAAAGAATTTATACATTAATCGACTCAAAAACAGAATTCCTGGAAATTGGCTCTTTAGCTGCAATGGATATGTATAAAGAATATGGGGGGTGTAACTCTGCAGGTGTTTTAATTGGAATAGGCACTATACATAATAAAAAATGCATGATTGTTGCTAATGACGCTACAGTCAAGGCAGGAGCTTGGTTTCCCATGACTGCAAAAAAAAATCTTAGAGCACAAGAAATTGCCATAGAAAACAAATTACCAATTATTTATTTAGTTGACAGTGCAGGTATATTTTTACCATTACAAAATGATATCTTCGCAGACAAAGAACATTTTGGCAGGCAATTTAGAAACAATGCTATTCTTTCATCGATGGGAGTTCCTCAAATTGCCGCAATAATGGGAAGTTGTGTGGCTGGAGGAGCATATTTACCTATTATGTGCGATGAAACAATTATTGTTGAAGGGACCGGAAGTGTTTTTTTAGCTGGATCACACTTAGTAAAAGCTGCTATAGGTGAAATCATCGATAATGAAACTCTTGGAGGAGCAAAAACACATGCTGAAAAATCAGGCACTGCTGATTATATATGTAAAAATGATAAAGAAGCAGTATTGCTAATCCGTGATCTAATTGAAAAAACATCTGATACTAAAAAAGCAGGGTTTTTAAGAAAAGAAAGTATGGAACCTAAAGAAAACCCAAAAGAAATCCTAGGTATTATTCCAAAAAAAAGAGACAAACAGTATAATATGCTTGATGTGATATTAAGATTAGTTGATGAAAGTAAATTTATTGAATACAAAAAAGATTATGGAAAAACTATAATTTGTGGGTATGCTAGAATTGATGGTTGGGAAATTGGAATTGTTGCAAATCAAAGAACAATAGTAAAAAATGGAAAAGGAGAAATGCAAATAGGTGGCGTTATCTACTCTGAAAGTGCAGATAAATCAGCTAGATTTATTATGAATTGTAATCAAAAAAAAATCCCCTTAATTTTTTTACAGGATGTAACCGGATTTATGGTTGGGTCAAAATCTGAACATGGAGGTATCATTAAAGATGGAGCCAAGATGGTAAATGCAATGGCTAATAGCACAGTTCCAAAATTTACAGTAATTATAGGAAATTCATATGGGGCAGGAAATTACGCAATGTGTGGAAAGGCATACGATCCAAGGCTTATTATTGCATGGCCCACTGCTAGAATAGCTGTGATGGGAGGAGATCAAGCTTCAGATGTATTGTTTAATTTAGAAAAAAATAGATTAAAAAAAATGGGAGAAGAGATGTCTGAAACAAAAGAAAAGTCGTTAAAAAAAACTATAAAAGATAATTATAATAACCAAACATCTCCATATTATGCTGCATCTAGACTTTGGGTTGACCAAATAATTAACCCACTAGAAACGAGGAAATATTTATCCATGGGAATTGAAATTAGTAATAACAACCCAATAAAAGAATTTAAAACTGGTGTTATTCAAACATAATTTAAATCATATTTTCATATTCCTAAATTTGTATATTTACAATCTTAAAAATTAAAAATGGTATTAATTCAACTTCCTGATAAAACAAAAAAAGAGTTTCCTAAAGGGACTACATCATTGGATGTCGCTAAAAGCATTAGTGAAGGCCTTGCAAGAAATGTTTTAGCTGCTGAAATTAATGGTGAAATATGGGATGCCGATAGAGAGCTTCTTGAGGGTGAATTATTAAACCTGAAACTTTTAACTTGGAATGATGAAAAAAGTAAATCTTTACTTTGGCATTCTTCTGCACATTTAATGGCAGAAGCAATTCAGTTTTTTTTTCCTGAAGCAAAATTTACAATTGGTCCCGCAATTGAAAATGGTTTCTATTATGATTTAGAACTTCAAGAAAATAAAAATATATCATCAGATGACTTTGAGAAAATAGAAAAGAAAATGTTAGAGTTAGCTTCTCAAAAAAACACATTCAATAGAATGGAAATTAGTAAAGAAGAAGCTATCAAATACTACAAAAACAAAAAAAATAAATATAAATTAGAACTATTAGAAAATTTAGAAGACGGTGATATTACATTTTACTCACAGGGAAACTTTACTGACCTTTGTAAAGGACCTCACATTCCAAATACTAGCTTTATAAAAGCTGTTAAATTATTAAATGTTGCTGGAGCTTATTGGAAAGGAGATGAAAAGAATGAACAATTAACTAGAATTTATGGAATATCTTTTCCAAAAAGAAAAGAACTTAATGAATACATGTCTCTTCTTGAAGAGGCTAAAAAAAGAGACCACAGAAGAATTGGGAAAGAAATGGGTCTGTTTACATTTTCTAATAAAGTTGGACAAGGACTTCCTCTTTGGCTTCCAAAAGGAACTGTAATAAGAGAAGAATTAATTAAATTCATGAGGGATTTACAAAAAAAATATGGATATGAATCAGTAATATCTCCTCATATTGGTAATAAAGATCTTTATATTTGTTCTGGTCACTATGACAAATATGGTGAAGATTCATTTCAGCCAATAAAAACACCGTCATCAAAAGAAGAATTTTTTCTAAAACCAATGAATTGCCCACACCATTGTGAAATTTTCAAATCTTCCCCGAAATCATATAAAGACTTGCCCGTACGTTATGCTGAATTTGGAACAGTTTATAGGTACGAACAAAGTGGAGAATTACATGGCTTAACGAGAGTGAGGGGGTTTACGCAAGATGATGCTCATATTTTTGTAACAGAAGAGCAATTAGAATCAGAATTTAAAAAAGTAATTGACATTGTACTATACGTCTTAAAAGTATTAAATTTTAAAGACTACACGGCACAAATTTCACTTAGAGATAAAGAAGATAAAAATAAATATATAGGTTCAGAAAAAAATTGGGATTTAGCAGAATCTGCTATAATTAATGCCACAAAAAATAAAAAGATTGCCACTAAAATCGAATATGGAGAAGCAGCTTTTTACGGTCCTAAATTAGATTTTATGATTAAAGATGCATTAGGTAGAAAATGGCAATTAGGTACTATTCAAGTAGATTACAACCTACCAGAGAGATTTGAACTAGAATATATTGGCCCAGACAATAAATACCACCGTCCAATTATGATTCATAGAGCTCCTTTTGGTTCTCTAGAGAGATTTCTTGCTATTTTAATTGAACATACTGCTGGAAATTTCCCATTATGGCTTATTCCTGAACAAGTTGTTATTATTCCCATTAGTGAAAAATTTACAGAATATTCAAATAAAATTTTAAAATTGCTAAAAAATTACGAAATTCGCGCACGGATTGATATTAGATCCGAAACAATAGGAAAAAGAATTAGAGATGCTGAAATTAATAAAATACCTTATATGATAATTATAGGTGAAAAGGAATTAGAGAGCAACTCAATTTCAGTTAGAAAACGTGGAAAAGAAGATTTAGGAAATATGACGTGTGAAATTTTTTATAATTACATAAGTAAGGAAATAAGTAAAGAACTAGAAGTTTAATTTAAAAATAGATTGTTATAGCATTTAATAGAAGAAGAAAACCTTACAGAGGAAGGGTAAAAAAACAGAATCCACATAGGATAAATGAAGAAATATTAAGTTTTAATATTCGTTTAGTTGGAGAAAATACAGAAAATAATATTTCCAATACTAAAAAAGCTCTTGCATATGCAAAAAGTATTGGCCTAGATTTAGTAGAGATCTCCCCTAAAGCCGACCCGCCTGTATGTAAAATAATTGATTATCAAAAATATTTATATAATCAGAAAAAAAAGCAAAAAGAATTAAAAGCAAAAACAACTAAAGTAGTAGTTAAAGAAATTAGATTTGGACCCAATACTGATGAACACGACTTTAATTTTAAACTTAATCATGCAAAGAGATTCTTGAATGATGGTTGTAAATTGAAAGCTTATGTGTTTTTTAAAGGAAGACAAATTATTTTTAAAGATAAAGGAGAAATGATTTTATTAAAATTAGCACAAGAATTAGAAGAAATTGCTAAAGTAGATCAGCTTCCTAAATTAGAGGGGAAAAAGATGAATATGTTATTAACACCATTAAAATAAATAGTTATGCCTAAAATGAAAACAAAATCAAGTGCAAAAAAACGTTTTTCCATAACAGGAAGTGGAAAAATAAAAAGAAAGCACGCTTTTAAAAGTCATATTCTGACAAAAAAAGCAACAACAAGAAAAAGAAATTTAACTAAAAGTGGCTTGGTGCATGAAGCAGATACACCAAACATTAAAATTCAACTTTGTAAATAAAATATTAACCGTGTAATTAAGCTTTAAAGTGTTTACTTAAAAAACCGCTTATTACAAAATAAAAAAAAAAAAATGCCAAGGTCAATTAACTCAGTTGCTTCAAAAGCAAGAAGAAAAAAAATACTAAAACAAGCAAAAGGTTTTTTTGGTAGAAGAAAAAATGTATATACAGTTGCTAAAAATGCTGTTGAAAAAGCACTTTCATATGCTTACAGAGACAGAAAAACAAAAAAGCGTAATTTTAGAGCATTATGGATTCAAAGAATCAATGCGGGAGCTAGAGAACATGGTATGTCTTACTCGCAATTCATGGGCTTACTTAAAAAAAACAATATTGATTTAAATAGAAAAGTTTTAGCAGATTTAGCAATGAATGAACCTGAAGTTTTTAAATCAATAGTAGAAAGCATCAAAAAATAACTATTATTTCAATTTTTCTAATTGAATTCTAGCATCTTCATAGCCAGGCTCTAACATTAAACAAAATTTATAGTCTTCAATTGCTAATTTGTTTTGCCTCAATCTTTCATAAGCAAATCCTCTAGCAAAATAGGCCTCTACATATGATGCATCAATAATTATAGACTCTGAAAAAGAATCTACTGCTTTACTAGATTCATCTAACATTAGATGACAATAGCCAATATTATAGTAAGGTTCTTTCTTTATAGAAACACTCAAAGCTTTTTGATAGTTATTAATTGCTTTTTGATATAATTCTTTTTTTTGAAAATACATTCCTAGACCATAGTATGCAACATAACTAGAATCAAGTTCTAATATTTTATTATAATAAAACTCAGATTTATAACTAGTATCGTATAAAATCGCTAATTCATTCATAGCTCTTAAATTAGTAGAGTCAATATCTAGTAGATTTTCATAGACACTTATTGCTTGATTAATTTTATTCTCAAAAACAAACCGCTGAGCCTCAAATAACAGAGCAACTTTGTTTTGATTGTTTACTTTAAAAGTATTTGCAATAATATCCGTACAATCATTCCCCATGAGATCAAATACACCACAATATAAACCAATTAATTTTTCATAACAACCTTCATCATTTTCATTAATTAAGAGACAGCTTAACCAAGATTGTTCTGCAATTTCAAATTTATTTAACAAAAAATAAACTTCACCACGACTCCTTAAAATTTGTAAATCATCAGGGGCCTTATCATAGTCGATATCAATATAAAATCTTGCTGAGTCTAGATCTCCTCTCTGTAAATATTTATTATAACTTTTATTAAATTCAGAATTTGAATTTTTTTTTGAATTGTTTGAAGGTTTAGGCTGCGAACAAGAGATTAAAAAAACTAAAATAAGTAATAAGTAATTCAAATGTATCCTATTAAACTATTACTTCTTTTACTTTTAATTCTAATTCAGACATCAATTCAGGATTGTCAGTTAATAAAGTTTTAACTCCTTCTTTACCCTGACCTAATTTCGTGCCATTATAGCTATACCAAGATCCACTTTTTTCAATTATATTATTTTCAACCCCTAAATCAATAATTTCTCCGGTTTTTGAAATTCCTTTTCCATACATAATATCAAACTCAGCTCTTCTAAATGGCGGTGCTATTTTATTTTTAACAATTTTAACTTTTGTTCTATTTCCAAGAACCCTTTCACCATCTTTAATTTGTGTGCTTCTTCTTATGTCAATTCTAACAGATGAATAAAATTTCAATGCATTACCACCTGTTGTAGTTTCTGGATTACCAAACATAATTCCAATTTTAGATCTTAACTGATTTATAAAGACGCAAGTAGCCCCTGTTTTACTAATACTAGCTGTCATTTTTCGTAATGCTTTTGACATTAATCTTGCTTGAACGCCCACAGAAGCATCTCCCATTTCACCCTCAATTTCACTTTTTGGAGTAAGCGCTGCTACTGAATCTACAATTATTAAATCTATAGCTCCTGACCTAATCAAATTATCAGCTATTTCTAATGCTTGTTCACCATTATCCGGTTGTGAAATCACTAAATTATCAATATCAACTCCTAAACTTTCAGCATAAAACCTATCAAAAGCATGTTCTGCATCAATAAAAGCAGCAATACCACCTTGCTTTTGACACTCTGCAATAGCATGAATAGTTAAAGTCGTCTTACCAGATGATTCAGGGCCAAATATTTCAATAACTCTTCCCTTTGGAAGACCCCCGACGCCTAATGCAGCATCAATAGAAATAGAACCTGTAGAAATTGAATCTATTTTTTCAATTGTCATATCACCTAATTTCATAACAGATCCCTTTCCATATGTTTTATCTATTTTTTCCATAGCAAGTTTCAACGCCTGTAATTTTACATCTTTTTCTTTTTTCATAATTATAAAATTTGATCTGTGTGATTTTTTGTGTCTACTTTGGTAATTATTTTTTCTATTTTACCTTCTTCATTAATTATAAATGTTGTTCTATGTACACCTTCGTATTCTCTTCCCATAAATTTTTTCATTCCCCAAACTCCAAAAAGTTTGCAAATACTTTTAGATTCATCTACAATTAGATCAAATGCTAAGTTATATTTAGAAATGA
>CABYOB010000028.1 GCA_902520385.1 uncultured Bacteroidota bacterium | reverse complement strand
ATTAAAAAAACATCTCCTCAATTAAATGCAGCATTTGTAAATGTGGGCTATGAAAAGGATGGGTTTTTACATTACCATGATTTAGGGCCTCAGTATAAAACTTTGGCTCATTTTGTAAAACAGACAATGTCTGCTAAAGTTTCAAAATGGGCACTTTCTAACATAAAAAATTTACCTAAATTAGATAAAGACGGCGCAATAGAAGATGTTCTTAAAAAGAAAGAGAATATTCTTGTTCAGGTTTCAAAAGAGCCAATTTCTACAAAAGGCCCCCGAATAGTTTCAGAAATTTCTTTGGCAGGAAGATATGTTGTGCTTATGCCATTTTCTAATCGAATATCTATTTCTCAAAAGATAAAATCTCAAGCAGAAAAAGATAGGTTAAAAAAGTTAATTAAAAGTATAATTCCTGCAAATTTTGGAATGATTGTTAGAACTGTAGCAGAAGGAAAAAAAGTTGCAGAACTAGACGCTGATCTTACTGCATTAATAAATCAGTGGAAAGTTGTTCATAGTAAATTAAGAAATGCAGAACCTGGAACAAAAATATTTGGAGGGATTAGTAAATTGTCATCTATTTTAAGGGACATTTTAAATGATTCTTTTAATAAAATTATTGTAGATGATATAAACTTGTATGATGAAATAAAGCAATATTTAAATACTAATATTCCATCTAAAGAAAAGATTGTATCTAGATATAATGGCTCACAACCTATTTTTGACAGATACCATATTGAAAAACAAATTAAAAGTTCATTTGGAAAAACTGTTTCTATGAAAAAAGGTTCTTACCTAATTATAGAACATACTGAGGCGATGCATGTGATAGATGTGAATAGTGGCAACAGATATGTGAAAGAAACATCACAAGAAGAAAATGCATATCAAGTTAATTTGCAGGCGGCGGAAGAAATAGCAAGGCAATTAAGATTAAGAGATATGGGTGGTATTATTGCAGTTGATTTTATTGACATGAATCTTGCTTCTAACAGAAAAAAGTTAACTACTGCATTGATAGATTTTATGAAAGAAGATAGAGCAAAGCATAAAATACTTCCCCCCAGTAAGTTTGGAATTATTGAAATTACAAGACAAAGAGTTAGGCCTGTTATGCAAATACAAACCGATGAAAAATTAGATTACAAGTATATAGAGGCTCCAATATTAATTATTGATGAGATAAAAGAAAAATACTTAATGCTAGCTTCAAAAAGAAGCAAGTTGGCTAAAAAAGGAATCTATCACATTACTCTTTGTGCCCATCCATTTGTTATTACATATCTAAAAGCTGGCTTTCCCTCAATTAGAACTAAATGGTATTTTCAAAATAAATTAAGATTACACTTGAGGTCTAATAACGCTTATAAATTTTTACAATATACTTTTTTTGACCCCTCAAACAATACAATCACGTTTTAGTTTTTTGTAGTAATAAATAATAGGTATACAAAAAACCAATAGTAGAACAGAACATAAAATATAACCATATACTACATTTTGATTTTGAGAGAAAAAATTAATAGAGAATATAAAAATTAACATCATTCTTATAACTGTATTAATACTAACAAAAATACTAATAACTCGACCTATTTTTTTATTTGGCACGTTATCAAAAAGAAAAGAGTTTCTTAAAATCCTTACTCCTGAGTTAGCAAGTCCAAGAAAAACCGAAATAAAAAACAAAGACGCTAAATACTGGTTGCTGACCATCAAAATAATTGATAAACTAGTTAGAGTAATTAAAATTATTGTTAAAAGTATTTTGTTCGTATAATTCAACCATTTATAAATAAAAAAACCTGATATTAATGCTCCAGAAGCGTAACAGATGTCAGTAATTGCAAAAATATGTGCTCCCTTTTGAAAGAAGTTTTTAATTAATAAAGGAAGTAGAGTGAATAATTCAGTTAAAATAAAGGCGAAAATAATATGTGAACAAACTCCATAAATTAATATTAGTGGTTTTTTTCTCAAAAAATCTATACCTATTTTTATTTTTTGAAGTATAGATTTAGATTGATTTTTAATAGAGAAAGAAGAGAATTTGATATTACTAATGATATATGATCCAATTAAATATGTCATGCCGTCAATAATTAATATTTTTTCAATAGGTACTGCTTGGATATTAATAAAACTCCATTCTATTCCTGATAAAAAAATAGCTGCAAGTCCGCCAGCAGCAACTGTTGTTGATTGGCCAACAATTTCTATATAAGAATTAATTTTTACATAATTTTTCTTTTCACTTATTTCCTGAGCAAATGCATAGAGGGTAGGGTAGTATATTATATAATAAAAACATGTTGTGGAAAAAATTAATGCAATTAAAACAGCAGAAATGCTATTTGCATCAAAAAAAATAATGCAAACAGATAATAGAAAAATAATTAATCCAGTGTAAAAATTTATTTTTTCTAATATCAATTTTCTATTAAACTTGTCAATAATAGTGCCGGAATATAGCCCCCAGAATAAACCTAAAAAAGTCACAATTCCAAAAACAAGTGAAAATGTAGAATTTAAATTTAAGGTATTAGTAAAATACCATGGAATTGCGATCATACTTATCCCGGAAGAAATGCCCGAAATTACGTGAGATAAAAATAAAAGTACTAATCTTTGATTGTTATTTTTAATCATAGGTGCAAATTTGGGTTTTTATTACTAAATTCTGTTAAAATAAGTTTTTATTTCATGTTTAGTCAGGATCAAATAAAAGAACTTTTAATTAGGGTGTCTAATTTAGAAAAAGCTTTAGATATTAAATATGAAATAGAACAATTAGACAAAAAGCATGTAATTTCTCAAGAAGTTAATTTTTGGGATAATCAAAAAAATGCTGAACAATTGATGAAGGAAATAAAATTTTCAGAAAATAAAATTAATAGTTTTAATAATTGTAAAAGTTCTGTTGAGGATTTAGAGGTTTTATATACATTTTTTTTAAAGAAAGAAATTGAAGAAAATGAAATAATCAATTTATTTAAAAATACTAAAGAATTAATTGCAGATTTAGAATTTAAAACTATGTTAAATGACCCTCAGGATAAATTAACTGCAATTTTAACAATTAATCCTGGTGCAGGCGGAACAGAAAGTCAAGATTGGGCAGAGATGTTAATGAGAATGTATATGATGTGGGCAGAAAAAAATAAATATAAAATAAAGGAAATTAATTATCAAAGTGGAGACGTTGCGGGTATTAAGTCTGTTACGCTTGAGATAAATGGGGATTATTGTTATGGCTATTTAAAAGGTGAAAGTGGAGTTCATCGATTAGTTAGAATTTCCCCCTTTGATTCAAATTCAAAAAGACATACATCATTTGCGTCTATTTTTGTTTATCCTTTGGTAGATGATCAAATTGAAATAAAAATTAATCCTTCTGAGGTAGAATGGGAAACATTCAGGTCTGGAGGCCCAGGTGGTCAAGCTGTAAATAAAATAGAAACAGCGGTTAGGTTGCGACATATTCCTACTGGAATAATTATAGAAAATTCTGAGTCAGCCTCTCAATTAGATAATAAAAAAAAGGCAATGGTTCTTTTGAAATCTAGGTTGTATATGATTGAGTTAGAAAAACTAAATGCAAAAAAAAATGAAGTTGAATCAACCAAAAAAAAAATCGAATGGGGGTCTCAAATAAGGAACTATGTTTTACATCCTTATAAATTAGTTAAAGATTTGAGAACGAATCAGGAAACATCTGATGTTCAATCCGTTTTAAATGGAGATATTGATCTTTTTATTAAATCATATTTAATGAGTAATAATAAATAATTATGTTAAAAATAATTCATAATCCCAGATGTAGAAAAAGCAGGGAGGCGTTAAACATCTTACAAAATAATAAACTGGAGCCAGTTGTTATTGAATATTTAAAAAATCCATTAAACAAAATACAATTAGAAGAAGTTTTCTCTTTATTAAGTAAATTTGATCAAGAAAAAATAATAAGAAAAAATGAGTTAATTTATAAGAAAGAATATAAAAATAAAATTCTTTCTAAATATGATTTAATAAATGCAATTCTTAAACATCCTATTTTACTTGAGAGGCCAATTGTTATAAAAGACAAAAAGGCTATAATTGGAAGACCTCCCGAAAATATATTAGCTTTGTTAAAATAATTTTAAATTAAAATGAAAACTAGAAAAGAATTTGATAGTTTAGGTTCGGTAGATGTTCCTGTTGATAAATTATGGGCGGCTCAGACAGAAAGATCAAGAAATAATTTTAAAATTGGTTGTTCCAGTAGTATGCCAATAGAAGTTATTCATTCATTTGCATTATTGAAAAAATCTATCGCACATGTTAATTGTGATTTAGGTCTTCTTTCAAAGAGAAAAAGAGATATAATATCTAAAGTTTGTGATGAAATATACTCAGGTGATTTAGATGAGCACTTTCCTTTAGTTGTTTGGCAAACAGGTTCTGGAACACAAACAAACATGAATTTAAATGAAGTGATTGTAAATAGAGCAAAAGAAATATCAAAAACAATCAGCCTTCATCCTAATGATGATGTAAATAAGTCACAGTCATCTAATGATACTTTTCCTACTGCTATGAATATGGCGGCTTTGCATTTACTCAAAAAAAGTACTTTTCCTGGATTGATGTCTTTGTTAAAGTCTTTGAAAAGAAAGTCATCCTCTTTTTCAAAAATAATAAAAATTGGAAGGACTCACTTTATGGATGCTACCCCTTTAACATTAGGGCAGGAGTTTTCTGGTTATGCTTCACAATTAGAAAAAGGTATTAGTAATTTACAAGAAAGCTGTACTGATATTTCTGAGCTTGCAATTGGAGGTACGGCTGTTGGAACAGGCTTAAACACAATTAAAGGCTTTGATAAAATGGTAGTGAAGAAAATCAATTTCTTTTATAAAGAAATGGGTTTTAAGAGTTCATTTACAATAGCTTCTAATAAATTTGAGGCGCTTTCTTCAAATGAAGGCATTGTTTCTTCACATCATGCATTGAAACAATTAGGATTGTCAATTAATAAAATTGCGAATGATATAAGAGTGTCATCTTCTGGGCCGAGATCAGGAATAGGTGAGTTAATATTACCAGCAAATGAGCCTGGGTCTTCAATTATGCCGGGTAAGGTCAATCCTACTCAATGTGAGGCAATAACAATGGTTTGCTCTCAAGTAGTAGGCAATGATACGGCTATTTCATTTGGGGCAGCTCAGGGCCATTTTCAATTGAATGTTTTTAGGCCAATGATGATATATAATTTTATTATTTCGGCAAGGATTTTAGGAGACGCTTGTTTTTCATTTTCAAAGAACTGTATAGCGGGTATAAAGGCTAATAAAATTCAGATTAAAAAAAATTTAGATAATTCTTTGATGCTAGTGACTGCTTTAAATACTCATATTGGGTATGATGTTTCTGCAAAAATTGCTAAACATGCTTATGAAAATAATATAACGTTAAAAGATTCAGCAAGAATTTTAAATATTTTAAGTGAAGATGAATTCGAAAAATTAGTCAATCCAATTGATATGATTGCCCCAAACAAAAAAAGCCTGAGTTAACAGACTTTTTTGCGATTACCTTTTAAGAACTAGGTAATCAATATACCCCAAATATGAAATGCAACACAATTCTACTCAAATTATAAAAAACATTGGCGTGGAAAGTAATATAGTTTTGAACATATGAATGTTAATTGGTTTGTGATATTTTTAAAATAGTATTTGTTAATGGAATATTTTTTCGGTTTTATATTATTTGTTTTTTCGGGAATGTTGTTTGGGTTATTTGGTGCAGGTGGTTCGTTGATTAGTATTCCTATTTTAATGATTTTTTTTAGTCTATCTTTTAAATTATCTACGACATACTCACTTATGATTGTATTTTTAATTTCATTTTTCGGAGTACTGTTGTCTAGTAAATCTGTAATATATAATTTTAAATCAATCATTTTTTTTGGAACTGCTTCATTAATTGGGGTTTTTTTCTCAAGAAGCTTTTTGTTTCAAATAATATCCGAAGAGGTGTTAATATTTATTTTTATAATTTTTTTATTTATATCTGGAGTATTTATGTTATTGAAAAAACATAAAAAAATCAATGATTCAAATATTCAAAAATTAACATTTTTAAATTCTTTGCCATTATTGTTTCAAGCTTTTTTAGTAGGTAATTTAACAGGTTTACTTGGCGTTGGAGGAGGTTTTTTAATTGTTCCAGTATTAATTATTTTTCAGGGTTTTAATATAAAACAGGCAGCCGAATCCTCGATGTTTTTAATTTTTTTAAATTCTTGGTTTGCAATAATTGTAGACCTTTCTAATAATTTTTTTAATTTGAGTTATCAATTATTTTTATTTATTATCATATTTTCTGTTATAGGTTTGATAATTGGAAAAAAAATACAAAAGAAAATAGATACAAAAATGATGCAAAAGGTATTTGCAATTTTTTTAATAATTATATCTTTGTTTTTAACATATAACACACAATTATTTTTTTAATGTTTATAGAACAGATTTACACAAAATGTCTTTCCCAAGCTTCTTATTTTATAGAGTCTGATAATGAGGCTGTAGTAATAGATCCATTAAGAGATGTAGAAGTTTACATCAATCTTGCAAAAAAATGCAATGCTAAAATAAAGTATATAATAGAAACGCACTTTCATGCTGATTTTGTTAGTGGCCATTTGACTCTGTCTAATATGACGGGTGCAGAAATTATTTATGGTCCAAATGCTGACCCTGAATTTGATTCAATAATTGCAAAAGATAATCAAATATTTAATTTTGGAAAGGTTTCTTTAAAAGCTATTCATACCCCAGGGCACACATTAGAAAGCACTTCTTTTTTATTAAAGGATGAAAAATCTCTTCATCATTCAATTTTTACAGGGGACACTTTATTTCTTGGTGATGTGGGAATTCCTGACGTTGCACAAAGATATAAAGGCGTTTCAAAAGAAGATTTAGCAGGGATTTTATTTGATTCTATCAATCAAAAAATAAAGCCCCTTCCTGATCATATTTTGGTTTACCCAGCGCATGGTGCAGGATCTGCTTGTGGTATAAATATGATGAAGGAGACTGTAGACACATTGGGTAATCAGAAAAAAATAAATTATTCATTAAATAATACTCATACTAAAAAAGAATTTATTCAAAGGCTAACAAAAAATTTACCTAAACCCCCATCTTATTTTCCTCAAAATGTATTGCTAAATCAAAAAGGATATAAAGACTTAAATCAAGTTA
>CABYOB010000027.1 GCA_902520385.1 uncultured Bacteroidota bacterium | reverse complement strand
ACCTGGCTCTCCCTCTGGTATTTTTACTTTCAAATTTTTAAAGTAATCAACCCATGTTTGTTGAAATTTTCCTTTAGAATTTTTATAGGTCATAGGATTTAATTTAAAAAACTCATTATTTGTGTTAAAAATCTCGTATATGAGTTCAGAGCAATAAAATGAATTTTTGTCCATTAAAAAATTCGTATCGTAAGGTTTATCTAATAGTGTTTTAGATTTTTTAATAGCATCATTAATTAAATATGGATTTTCTTTTAAATAAGCGGGATGTATTCTTGCTATTGTTATTTTGGGAACTCCATTCTTATCAAAGCTTCTGCTGATAAATTCTTTTAAACTAACGATTTTTACTCCATTTATAAAAGCTTCTAAAATTCTAAATGAGTTATTTTCTTTTATAATTATGCCAACGTGTGAGAAATTCTGATTAAATATTCCAGGGGTAACTTCTTCAATAGCATCGCATAGTGGGCTAGAGTCTAAATCTTGAAAAATAAAATCTCCCTCTTGAGGATTGTATTTTAGAAGAAAAAAATCTACATAATTATTTTGTGCATAAATCAGGTTGAAGAATAAAAAAAATATTAAATTTTTGAACAAAATTTACTCTGCTAAAATTATTATTTTATTATTTTTCATTTCAACCACACCACTAGAAATTTTAATCTCTTCTTGTTGACTTTTAGTATCTGTGATTTTTATTATTCCTTTGTTAAGAGAAGAAACTATAGGCATGTGATTATTTAGCATTTCAAAGCTTCCTGATTTTCCTGGTACTTGAACAGATTGGACTTCATTGTCAAATAGTTTTTTTTCTGGAGTTAAAATTTCTAATTTCATACTACTATTTAGTTTCGTTAATCATTTTTTCTCCTTTTTCTATTGCCTCTTCAATTGTTCCAACTAAATTAAATGCTGCCTCAGGCAGGTGATCTAATTCGCCATCTAAAATCATATTAAAACCTTTAATAGTGTCATCAATACTTACAAATACTCCCGGTATTCCTGTGAATTGTTCTGCAACATGAAAAGGTTGAGATAGAAAACGTGCAACTCTTCTTGCTCTATGTACTGCAGTTTTATCTTCTTCAGATAATTCATCCATTCCTAATATTGCAATTATATCTTGTAACTCTTTATATCTTTGTAGAATTTCTTTTACTCTTTGAGCGCAATTATAATGTTTGTCTCCTAATATTTCAGGATTTAAAATCCTTGAAGTGGAATCTAATGGATCTACGGCAGGGTAAATTCCTAATTCAGCAATTTTACGAGATAAAACAGTAGTGGCATCTAAATGTGAAAATGTTGTTGCAGGAGCAGGGTCTGTTAAATCATCGGCGGGGACGTAAACAGCTTGAACTGATGTAATAGAGCCGGTTTTTGTTGATGTAATACGTTCTTGCATAGCTCCCATTTCTGAAGAAAGTGTTGGTTGATAACCAACTGCTGAAGGCATTCTTCCAAGTAATGCGGAAACTTCAGATCCAGCCTGAGTAAAACGAAATATGTTATCGATAAAAAATAGTATGTCATTTCCTGTTTTTTTGCCATCACCATCACCATCTGCTCCACCGTCTCTGAAATACTCAGCTAATGTTAAGCCAGAAAGAGCTACTCTTGCTCTTGCTCCTGGAGGCTCATTCATTTGACCAAATACTAGAGTTGCTTGTGATTCTTTCAATTTAGTTTTGTCTACTTTATCCAAGTCCCAGTTTCCTTTTTCCAATTCTTTTACAAATTCGTCCCCGTATTTTATAACACCCGACTCAATCATTTCTCTAAGTAGATCATTACCTTCTCTAGTTCTTTCTCCAACACCGGCAAAAACAGATAGTCCATCATGCCCTTTAGCTATATTGTTTATGAGTTCCATAATTAATACGGTCTTTCCAACACCAGCACCACCAAACAACCCAATTTTTCCACCTTTAGCATATGGTTCGATTAGGTCTATAACTTTAATTCCTGTAAAAAGAATTTCAGTGTTTGTAGAAAGTTCTTCGTATTTTGGAGCAGGTCTATGAATAGGGTATCCATTTTCTTTTGAAAGTTGACCAATACCATCAATAGCATCACCTACAACGTTTAATAACCTACCTTTTATGTTGTCACCAATTGGCATTAATATTGGATTTCCGGTTGCAACAACCTCCATTCCACGTTTTAACCCATCAGTAGAATCCATAGCGATGGCTCTAACTGAGTTTTCACCAATATGTTGTTGGCACTCAACAATAACTTTTTCTCCAGATTCTTTTATTATTTCTAAAGAGTCATAAATTTTAGGCAATTCATCACCACCTTCTTTAAAAGTAACATCAATTACTGGGCCAATAATTTGAGATATTTTTCCTTTTTTTTCAGACATAACGTAAAAATGATATTAAAGTATTAAATGTTATTAAATTTGGCATAAAAGTAATTATTTATTAAATATAAAAACAAAGTTTTTATGTTTTTATTTTTTTATTTTTGAACAATATTCTCTTTAGCACTTTTTCATTGAAAATACACAAAGGATTAGATAGTTTTATAAAAATTCAAAATGCAGTTGTAACCACTGGAACTTTTGATGGAGTCCATAACGGCCATTTAGATATAATAAAAGAATTATGTGAAAAAAAAGATCAACAACAAAGTGTGTTAATTACTTTTTTCCCCCATCCAAGACAAATTTTGTTTCCAGATCAAAATATAAAGTTTATTAACACATTTGAAGAAAAAGTAGCATTATTGTCAAAATATAAAATTGATCATTTAATTATTCATGAATTTAACTTAGCATTTTCCAGAATGTCTTCAATTGAATACATTAGAGATATACTAAAGAATAAAATAGGCTTAAAAAAATTAATTGTTGGTCATGATCATCAGTTTGGAAGAAACAGAGAGGCATCAATTTCTGAAATTCGAGAATATGCACAATTATATGATTTTGAAATTAAATATATTGTTCCTTTTCAATTAAATGGGTTAGTAGTAAGTTCTACAAAAATTAGAAAGGCATTATTGGAGGGCGAGATTAAGTTTGCAAATACTTTATTAGGATATGATTTTTTTTTAACAGGAAAAATAATTTATGGAAAGGGAATAGGAAAAGAAATTGGTTTTCCAACTGCAAATATAAAAATTGAAAATAAAAATAAAATTATACCAGCTAATGGTGTTTATGCTGTTTTTTTAGAAATAGAAAATCAAAAATATGGAGGAATGCTTAATATAGGGTACAACCCTACTTTTGAAGAAAAAAAGCTATCTATTGAAGCACATATATTCAATTTTAAAGATGATATATATAACAAAGAAATCAAAGTAAGTTTTAAAAGTAAAATTAGAGATGAGAAGAAATTTAATTCTGTTCAAGAATTAAAAAAACAACTTTTCAAAGATGAGATATTAGCAAAAAAGAATTTAACTCACTAGTGTTTTTTTAAAATTAAATTAAAAGCACATGTAAATATTAACCCAAAAACAAGAGATTTTATTATTAATTTTTCACTTAAGTACACATCAATACCTGAAATAGCGCTTCCACTAACAAATAATTCAACTAGTGGATGAGATATCCAAAATAATATAGAAATTATTAAAAATTGATTTAAATATTTTTTCATTTTATTTAAGAATTATTGTTTGTTTATCGAAGATTATATTGTCTTTTTCAAAAGTAATAAAATATAAACCAGTTTCTAAATTATCTCTATTTAAACTAAATGTATAATCATTTAATTTTATACTTTTAATCAATTTCCCATTGATGTTAAATATATTTGCCGTTTCAATTTTTTTAACAGATTTTATGTTTGTTTCATATGAAAAAGGATTAGGATAAACCTCAACTGTATAGTTGTTTATTTCTTGTAACATCACTTCATCACAGGCATCACCAATTCCATCATTGTCACTATCAGTTTGTTCAGGGTTATAAATTTGAACACAATTATCACAGGCATTTCCTATTCCATCAGAGTCACTATCAGATTGAGATGCATTGTTGTTTTCAGGGCAATTATCAATACCTGTACATATTCCATCATTATCAACGTCACCATAAATACAATTATTTTGACAATCTTCAAAAACACCCTCAGGGTAATTACATGAGCCGTTATCCACATTAGCTTCTTCATTGTAGTTTAATGCTAAATCACATGTGCAGCCATACACAAAATAATTTATATCAAAACAATTATCAAAAAGTGTTTGTGCTAATTGATCAGCTTCCTTTAATTTTTGAACAGATGCTAAAGGGCCACCTTTTTCAGCTCTTGCCCAAACAACACCTGTAGTAATGTAATTTACAGCTCCTGGCTCTAAAGTAAAAGGACCGGCAGATTGAATAAATCTTCTATCTGAAGGTGTGTTGCCTGCCGTTGTTTCGTCCCAATTTGTATCAAAATTAGGATCCGATAATCCTGGGAACATAAAATCACATTCAGGGTTTGTGGCAACGCCACCATTTCCTCCGTAAGTCATAGGTTGGCCGTTAGTCCAAATACCTTTCAAATAATTATAATAATCAATTGCGAAAACAGGATCATTGTTCCAGTCATAAATATCGGTATCCCAAGCGGCATTGTTATAGTAAACAAATTTAGACATAATAATTTGTTCGCCCTCTTCATCAACTTCACCGTCTCGGTCATTATCTATTCCGTCATTATTATCTGCTAGTGGCCCTCTGAAAAAATCTACACCAACTGCAGGAGGATTTTCTCCATAACCATTTACACCTTGTAGAGCATCGCTTTCATCATTATTATCCCCATTATAGCAATAACCAAGCCCAAGTTCAACATCACAGCCTATATAGTCATCTTGATAATTTCCAACATCAGGGTCTACCCATTGTCCAAAATATGTTTCATTTAACGTTTCAGTAGATCGATTTATAATTTTGTAACTGTAAAAAGTCATATCACCTAATTCATCTACAGTTTTATATGCAAATGCTTGAGCTTGTATTTCTAATCCTATATCTGCTCCACTAGTTTCACCATGAAAATTACCACGGTCATTAAAAACCCACCATATACTTTGGTCACCATATAACATGTCATCATTTGCACAATTTAAATTCCCGGCGATGTTATATGCGGGGTAATCGTCATTATTAAATTCTCCATCTGCATTTACATCAATATAAGGAGCTAAGTAGTCGTATGTTCCATCGACATTTAATCTAGATGCTGGCCAGTTTGTAATTACATCAGGAATTTCATATCCAGGGTAAATTATTTGTTCACTACAGTTAGGATCTGAAACGCAAGTATTATAATCAAGAAAAGCCTCTACATCAGATAACTTAATTGACCAATGATTATCATACTCATTACAAACATCAACATTCACTGATCCATATTCGGGACTTTCAATATTTCCATTTAATGGCCCAGGAAAAAAGTCTACACCAGCAGTTCTATATGTCATAGCAGCTACTTTTAAATTATTAGAATCATCTAATCCACCTATCCATAAAGCACCCGCAAAAATAGAGTGAATATTTCCGTCTTTAGGAACTTCATATTGAGCAGTAGATAAATCCCACCACATATCGCCACCTCCAAGAACAAGAGCTCTTACGTTACCAACATCTAAATAGGTTGAGGAAGATGGCGCAGCACATCCACCGCCAATTCTTTCCAATGGATTAAGCTTTTTTTTATTGATTTTCAATACATTTTCAGCAGAAAATAGATTACTGGAAATTGTAAATACAATACAAAGTAGAGATAATATATAATTCATAGTATGATGGGGTTGTTTATAACAATAAAGATATAAATAATTATTTTTTTTTATAAATAACTATAGTTAAGATAGTTGCATTTTTTCGCAATAAACAATATAATACCTGTTATGCAAACGTCGTAAAATAGGTCTAATTCCAATTTTTTTTGGATCATAGGATTTCCATTTTTCTGATTTTTTAATTATCCAGTTAGAACGGTTTAATAAATATTCAAATTGTTTTGGTTCAAATTCATGGTAATGTTTGTCCCAATCATCTTTTTCATTCCAATATGCGTTAGCAAACCAAAGTTTAAGGGGGACAGATGCAATAAGTTTTTTGTTTTTTACACTGTTTAACAAGTTAAAGGGGGCTAACATATGTTCGAAAATTTCGAATGCAGTTATTACATCTGCATCAGAATCTGAGGCTACTTTGAAGTCTATGTCTAAATTTTCACCATTGGTGTTTTTGACATTATAGCCAGCTTTTTTCATTATTTCTGAAAACTCGTTTGGTGTTCCGAGGTCAAGAATTTTTTTGGAAGTAGGTATATGCTCTTTTAAAAACTGAAGAGTTTTTTTATACCTAATTTTTTTGCAATAGTCTATTTTTTTCACTTAAAAATTTAATTGAATTCCGAGCATATAATTTTTAGTCGCTTGAGGATAAGTTCCTGTTAGATTATATACTTGTGTACCATTATAAATCTCATCTTCATCGTTTTCAATTACTAAATAAGGATCTGTCATATTGATATAATCTTCTGGTGAAATAAAAGGATATGTCCATCCGTAAGAAGAATAGAGACTATTAAATAGATTTTTTATTTGAAATTTAATTTTTAATTCTCTAGAGTTGTTGTTAGTTAAATTAACAAATAAAGAGAGGTCATGAGCTGAGTAGCCGGGTAACTCTCTATCAATGTTATTTGTATTATCTAAAAATTGGCGACTAACATATTTTGAGTCGAAGTTTAGATTCCAAGACATTTTTTTATTTTTAAATATTTCCCAGTTAATTGAAGAGCTTGCAATTAAACTAGGAGAAAAAGCAATTGTAGTTTTTTCATGAGTTATTATTTCTTGAACTCCTGTTTCCCAATTATCTATATGTTCGTTAAACGAATTAATTTTATTATCACTCATATTTAAATTAAAGGACCAAATAATTGGATCAAAATTAATTTTACTTATTACCTCTAAGCCTAGTCTGTAGCTATTCTCAACATTAGTTCTAATAGCAGCGCCAACATCATTTAATTCCCCAGTTAACACTAGTTGATTTCGGTAGTCCATAAAATACATCCCAGTAGAAATTAGGAATGAGTTAGATTTAAATAAGTATTGAATTTCTGTATTATATAATCGTTCTGCTTTTGGGTTTGGGTTATTAATTAAATCAAATCTATTTGGAGCACTATTTCCAACTGAAAACGATCCAAATAATTTATGATTTTCATTTTTGGAGTATGTTAATCCAATTTTTGGATTAAAAAATAAGTAACTCCAATTATCATCAACAAATAAATTATCAAAATAATTAATTTGATCAT
>CABYOB010000026.1 GCA_902520385.1 uncultured Bacteroidota bacterium | reverse complement strand
TCAGTATTGAATTCAATAGTGCCAAATAAAATACCTAATACAGGTATAATAAGTGAAATAGAAAAAAGTGAAAAAATAACAGAAAATAAATTAAATATAAAATTTAAAATTATTAAATATTTATATGGTTTTATAAATGAAATTATTTTTATGAAATCTGACATGTCTACAAATATAACTCATCCACCTATATTTATTGTATATTTGGTGTGTGCAGTTTTCTAGGAATCAAAAAATATCTAGGTTTATTCAAAAAGAACTGTCTGAAGTTTTTTTAAATCAAACAAAAGAAAACTTCAGGGGTTTAATTATTACAGTTACTCATGTTTTTGTGTCTAAAGACCACTCATCTGCCAAAATATACTTAAGTTTTTTTCCGACTAATCAAAAAGAACAATTTTTAAATTTAATAAGAAATAAAAAAAATATGATTAAGAATGACTTTTGTTTAAGAACCAAGGGTCAATTAAAGAAAACACCGGAACTATTTTTCTATTTGGATAAATCAATAGATCATTATGAAGAGGTACATAATTTATTAAAATGAATTTGTGGATTGCTCAAAAATACTTTTTTTCTTTAAATAAAAGTAGTGCTATTAATATAATATCATTGATTACGGTACTTGGTATTATGTTTTCAACTGTTGCAATGATTTTTGTTCTATCAATATTTAATGGTTTTGAGGGTTTAGTAAAAGATTTACATCAAGGATATACTCCAAATTTAAAAATTGAGTCTTCCAATAATTCTTTTTTTTTAACAGATAGTGTAATTGACTTTACAACAAATCAAACTATTATTGAAAAGATAAAAAAGTATGAAAATGATATAATTTTTTCTGAAGTTTTTGAACAAGACATAATAATAGAATATCAGAAAGACAATAATGATAATTTAGAAAATCAAAAAGTGTTTTCTAAAATAAAAGGTTTTGATGAAAACTATAATAAAGTTACAAACACTTCAAATTATATGTTGTTGGAAAGTGAAAAGTATCCATTTTTAAACTTTGAAAATCCTAGAGCAGTAATTGTTGGTTTAGATGTTGCCAATAAACTAAATTTATCAGTTGCTAATGATTATAATGAAGCAGCTAAGCATATTAAATTTTTAAAAATATGGTCATTACACACATCCAGCAAAAAACCAGAATTATTTTTTGAAAATGGATTTATTAATTCTGGTATTTTTTCAATTTCACCTGAATTTGATAATTATGTTTTTGCATCAATTGATTTAGTAAGAGATGTTTTCAGAAAAAATAATTATTGCTCATCTATTGAAATAAAAATTAAAAATGATATAAAATATAATTTAGAAAAAGAATTACAAGATGATTTAGGTGAATCTTTTAAAGTTAAAAATTTTAAAGAGCAGGTTCCTTTTTTATATAAAATGGTGAATACAGAGAGAATAGCGGTTTATTTAATTTTTATTTTAATATTGATGGTTACGATGATTACTCTTATTGGATCAATGACAATTTTTATGTTGCAAAAAAAAGAGGATATGTTTATTTTACTGGCACTCGGAGCTTCCTATAATAGGTTTAAGAATATCTTTATGATTTGGGGGCAAATTATTGTTTTTATAGGTTTGTTTTTTGGAGTATTATTTGGCTTAGCTCTTTGTTTGGTTCAGAAAAAATTTCATTTTTTGAAGATTTCAGGTAATTTTATTATAGATTATTACCCAGTAAGTATACATATTTATGATATATTTAATATTGTTGTTTTAGTCTTTTTTATAGGTTTATTCACATCATTGTTAGTATCTAGAAAAAGAAGTTTTTATAAGGACTTAATTTATGATTAATTAATGTTTGTTTTAATTTCATATAACGCTTCATGAATTTCACTAATGCAATTACTTGTCACCAGTTTAATTCTGTAATTTTTAATTCCTTTATATCCTCTGAAGTAGTTACTATAATGGCGCCTCATCTCCAGTATTCCTAGCTTTTCTCCCTTCCATTTAATCGATAAATCTAGATGTTCTTTAACTATATTTATTCTTTCTTTGATTGAAGGGGGCGGTGGCAGAACACCATTTTTTAAGTAATATTTTATTTCATTGAAAAGCCATGGGTATCCAATAGATCCCCTTCCAATCATCACACCATCAACGTTTGAAAAATCTTTTTTTCTTTTTACATCTTCTGCTGAAAAGATGTCACCATTTCCAAAAACGGGGATATGTAATCTAGGGTTTTGTTTTGTTTTTTCTATTAGAGTCCAATCAGCATTTCCTTTATACATTTGTTTTCTTGTTCTACCATGTATTGATATTGCCTGTATGCCAACATCTTGTAGTTTTTCGGCAACTTCAACGATATACATACTTTGTTCATCCCAACCTAATCTTGTTTTCACAGTAACAGGAATATTAGTGCTTTTTACAATTAGATCAGTTAGTCTAACCATTTTAGGAATATCTTGAAGGATACCAGCTCCAGCCCCTTTACAAGTAACTTTTTTCACAGGGCATCCGTAGTTAATGTCTATAATGTCGGGTTTTACTTCTGAAACAATTTCTACAGCTTTTTTCATTGAATCTTCATTTCCACCAAAAATTTGAATTCCTATAGGTCTTTCAGAATCAAAAATGTCTAGTTTTTTAGTACTTTTAACGGCATCTCTAATCAGGCCTTCCGAAGAAATAAATTCAGTGTACATTAAATCAACTCCAAATCTTTTACAAATTTTTCTAAAAGGAGGATCACTTACATCTTCCATTGGGGCTAAAAGAATTGGAAATTCCCCTAATTGAATGTCTCCAATTTTAACCATTACAAATAGAGTTGCTTATTTTAAAGTTTCTTTTTTTGTAGTATATGAAATTTTATGTCCCATAGGACTAACTCTTCTGAGTTCGGTTGTTACTTGATCAATGAAATACATTTCAGTTTCATTATCTGCTTTTAATGATGTCCAAATTAGTTTTCTTTCATCTTCATGTCTTGCTGCTCTCTCAGCTAAAACAAAAGCGGGAATATCTTTAATTTCTGCAATAGCATCATTTAATTGTAAACAATTTTTTTCACCCTTCCATTTTCCATATTTCCCTGCACCCACATATATATGACTAACTAATGATTTTCGCTGAAGCTTGCTAACTTCAGATGCCTTAGGTAGTTCATTAGTTACTTTTAACTCTACTTCTCTTAGAACAGTTGCTACCATGAAAAAAAACAAAAGCATAAATACAATATCAGGTAGAGAGGCTGTAGAAATTTTTGGTGATTCACCTTCATTTTTTCTTTTAAATTTTCCCATAATAATTATTCTTTTATAGATTCAGAGACTCTCATAGGATATTCCTTTTTTACAATATCTTGCTTTTCTTTATCTAAATTTTCAAATTTGCTGTTAAATTTTCTAAGTGCTTCGTTATTTCTTAACTCTTTATAAGCAATGCTAATTTGATCTTGTATCTTAACATAAGTTTCATATTGTGTTTTTTTATGAACTCTTATTGATAATACAGCTTTAGATGGGGATTCTGATAAGTCAGGATTTTTGCCATAATTTGTAAGAAATGTAATTATTTCATTTTTTAATTCGTGTGTTGCAAAAGGTTTTCCATTTCCTGATTCATCAGCGCCAGTTTCAACAAGAATTTTGTCTGAACTTGGACTACAGTCAAAAATTAGTATATTGTTTTTATGAAAATCAACTTGAGTTGGAATATTTTCTTCATCTGGCAATGGTGGTAATTTTCGTTTTATTCCAGTATCTACATCCATGGTAGTTGTTACCAAGAAAAATATTAATAGCAAAAATGCTATATCAGCCATTGAACCTGCATTGATTTCAGGTAAAGATCTTCTGCTTTTTGACATATTATTTTTTTAAAAAATTTAATATTGTACTAAGGATAATCGCAGTTATAGAAATTATTACTAAACTGAAGGCTGATATTAATCCAGCAGCACAAAATGTTGTAACCCAACTTTCACTTAAAGGAAAAAACAACAGAGCAATACAAGGAAAAACAAAAACTAACCCAATTAAAATTGTAAGAATACTTTTTAAATTTCCTTTTAATACTACAGAATATATTGATGAAAATATTGCAGATAAACAGGCAATAGAAAAAAGTCCGAATGTAAAATATAAAGCAACTTCAATCATTTTAATTAAGTTTTAAATTATTTTTTTTTATAATTAGCTATTAAGTCAACAAGCGATATTGAAGAATCTTCCATGTCGTTTACAATGTCATCAATTTTTGCAACTATGTAGTTGTAAAAAATTTGTAGAATAATAGCAACAATAAGACCAAATACTGTTGTTAAAAGAGCTTGCTTAATACCTCCCGCTACTAATGAAGGTGAGATGTCACCAGCAACCTCAATAGCATCAAATGCACTAATCATACCAATAACAGTTCCCATGAAACCAAGCATAGGTGCTATTGCAATAAATAAAGATATCCACGATGTACCTTTTTCTAATAACCCCATTTGAACTGAGCCGTATGACATAATTGATTTTTCAATTAGATCTAAATCTTCATCTGACCTTTCTAGTCCTTGGAGACAAATGCTGGCGGTAGGGCCGGTTGTGTTACGACATTCTTCTTTAGCAGCTTCAACACCACCATTAGATAATAATGCATCTTCAATTTTTGTTAAAAGTGCTTTTGAATTTGATGAAGCAAGGTGTAAATAAATTATTCTTTCAATACAAAGAGCTAAACCAAGAATTAAACAAATTAAAACACATGTCATGAAACCAACGCCACCTTCTGCGTACTTTTCCATTAATTTATTTCCAAACCCAGTATTTTCTGCTTCAGCATCTTCGTTATTTTCTTCAGCAACTGTATTAGAAACCTGCTCAGTATTTTCTTTTTTATCAAAAGAGAAGCTAAATTCATCTGCTGCTATTCCAGAACGCATTGACTCTACAAATTTTTGAAGTTCATTAGACATAAATACAAATTCATCTGCTTTTCTATCGCAGCCTGAAAGCATCCAATTACTAGAAAAAGTTTGAGATATTTCCATTGCAGCATTAAATTCTTGCGGTCTTTCAGTAGACAATTTATCTTTTAAATCACTTAGCATTTTTTCGCATTGAGGTTGAGCATATATTGAATTAAAAGAAATTAAAATACAGGCAGTTAAAATTAAATTTTTCATTTTAAAATATTTTTATAAAATTATAAATTACTATTATATATTACCATAAAATGGCGGAGAGAAAGGGATTCGAACCCTTGATATGAAAACCATATACATGCTTTCCAAGCATGCGCCTTAAGCCACTCGGCCACCTCTCCTTATTTAATAAATAAGGCAATACAGTGAATCGAAATTACAAAAAATATTAGTTTTTTTATCTTATTTGTCAATTTTAGTTAGTTCTCCACAAAAGGATTGATGAAATTTTTCCTTAAATAATTTTTTATTTGTAGAGTCACCTAGTAATAACATAGTTTTAGTTACCACGCTTTCAAGGGTCATGTCGTATGAGCTTATTACTTCTAAATCAATAAAAACTTGACTTGTTTGGTATCTTCCCTGAACAATATTCCCAGTTTCACATTGACTGGCATTAATTAGGATTTTCCCTTTTTCGTTAAAACTTTTTAATTCATCTATGAACCAATTTTCTTGCATTGTGTTTCCACATCCATAAGTTTGCAATATAATAGCATCAAAAAAATCGTTTCTTAGAAAACAGTATACATTTTCCTTTGATATCCCAGGAAATAATTTTAATAAACCGACACTATTTTTAATTTTTTTGTGAATTTTTAAAGTTTTTAATGCTCCATTACTTATTACATTTTGGTTATAATTTATGTCAATACCAGCTCGAGCAAGAATAGGGTAGTTATTAGAGGAGAATGCATTAAATTCATTAGAGCTACTTTTATGAGTTCTATTTCCTCTCATTAATTGATTTTCAAAATATATGCAAACTTCTGGCACATTAGCTTTTCCAAATGATCGACTGCCAGCAATTTCAATTGAAGTAATTAAATTTTCTTTTGCATCTGTTCTATGAACACCAATAGGAAGTTGGGACCCAGTAAAGACAATAGGCTTGTTTAAATTTTGTAACATAAAGCTTATTGCTGAGGCTGTATAAGCCATAGTGTCTGTTCCATGTAAAATAACAAATCCATCAAATTTGGTGTAATTTTTTTCTATTATTTCTACAATTTTTATCCAAATTTTCGGGTTCATTTCAGCCGAATCTATTGGAGGATTAAAACCAATTATTTCTAAGTAATAGTTTAACTTATCTAGTTCAGGGAAATATTTAACAAGTTCTTTAAAGTTAATTGGAACGTAATTGTTGACTTTTTTAATCATACCAATAGTCCCGCCGGTAAAAATAATAAGTATTGCTGATCGATTAGACATAGTATTGAAAAAGGAATTATTATAAATTATCGGAAATTAAATATTTTTCATTAAAAAATAAAAAGTTTGTATTCTTATATAATTGCATTGTAAGTTGAGTCATGGAAATATTTTTTATTTCACACAATTTCTTTGCAATTAAATATAAGTATTTTGGTTCATTTCGTTTTCCTCTGTATGGATCTGGGGCTAAATAGGGCGCGTCAGTTTCAATTATAATTTTTTCTAGTGGTATTTTTTTAATTATTGAATCAAGGTTAGAGTTCTTAAAAGTTAACACACCACCAATTCCAAGATAAAAATTTAAGTTCAGTAATTTATTCGCTTGTTCTAAAGTTCCACCAAAACAGTGTAAAACACCGTGTAAATTTTCATCAACTTCTTCTTCAAGAATTTTATATATTTCGTCAAAAGAATTTCTACAATGAACTACAATAGGAAGATTATGTTTTTTTGCCCATTTAATTTGTATTCTGAATGCATTTTTTTGTTCCTCGATTAAGCTTCTATCCCAGTACAAGTCTATTCCAATTTCACCAATTGCAATGAATTTAGTTAATTTCATCTTTTTTTCTAATTTTTCAAGATTCGAGAGGTAGTTTTTTTTTACACTGCACGGATGTAAACCAATCATAGGATAGCAGGTTTTGGGGTATTGTTTACAAAGTGATATTACATCATCAATTGAACTAAGGTCAATATTTGGTAATAAAAATTGCTTTATATTATGATCTTGAGCCTCTTCTATAAGAGTGTTAACCTCAGATTTAAAATCTTTTAAGTATAAATGAATATGAGAGTCAATAAGAAACATTATTATAAAAATAAGAATCCTTTTTTGTTTTTATAAATTTGCAATGTGTCTTTTAGAAAAGTTTTAATTATAAGATTGAGTTCAATTGGTGATATTGTATTAACATCGCCAGTTTTAAGGTCTGTAAAAAAACAAACAAATGCAAAAATTGATTATTTAATTAAGGATAAATATGTCCATGTAATTAAAAATAATCCAAACATAAATAGAGTTTTAACTATTTCAGAAGTATTA
>CABYOB010000025.1 GCA_902520385.1 uncultured Bacteroidota bacterium | reverse complement strand
CGATCAATATTGTTAATGAAATGGAATCGGCTTACATTGATTACTCGATGAGTGTTATTGTCTCTAGAGCACTTCCAGATGTCAGAGATGGTCTAAAACCAGTACACAGAAGAATACTATATGGTATGCATGAATTAGGGCTCATGTCTAACAGAGCTCATAAGAAATCTGCTAGGTTAGTTGGGGAGGTTCTTGGTAAATATCACCCTCATGGAGATTCATCTGTTTATGATGCAATGGTCAGAATGGCTCAAGAATGGTCATTAAGATATCAAATGGTTGATGGACAAGGTAATTTTGGGTCCATTGATGGAGATAGTCCTGCTGCTATGCGTTATACTGAAACTCGACTTCGAAAAATTGCTGAAGAGATGCTTTCTGATATAGAAAAAGATACAGTAGATTTTCAATTAAATTTTGATGATACTTTAAAAGAACCAACAGTATTACCTACTAGAATACCTTCTATTTTAGTTAACGGTGCTAGTGGTATTGCTGTAGGTATGGCTACAAACATGGCTCCTCATAATTTGACTGAAGTTTTAGATGGTATTATAAAATATATTGAATATAGAGGGAAAATAGAGGTAGAAGAACTTATGAACTATATAAAAGCACCTGATTTTCCTACAGGTGGAATTATTTATGGGTATGAGGGCGTGAAACAAGCTTTTGAAACAGGAAAAGGAAGGGTAGTCCTTCGATCTAAAACTCATTTTGAAGAGCTGAAAAATAATAGAGAAGCTATTATTGTTACAGAAATACCTTACCAGGTTAATAAATCTGAAATGATAAAAAAAACAGCAGATTTAATTAATCAGAAAAAGTTAGAAGGAATATCTGATATAAGAGATGAGTCAGATAGAAGAGGAATGAGAATTGTATATGTTTTAAAAAGAGATGCGATTCCAAATATTGTTTTAAATAAATTATTTAAATACACTCAGCTCCAATCTTCATTTAGTATTAATAATATTGCTCTAGTAAAGGGTAGACCTAGGTTATTAAACTTAAAACAAATTATTCAACTTTTTGTTGCACATAGACATGAAGTTTTAATTAGAAAGACAAAATTTGATTTAAAACAAGCAGAAAAAAGAGCTCATATTTTACAAGGTCTTCTTATTGCACTTGATAATTTAGATGAAATTATTACTTTAATTAAAAAATCCCATACTCCTGAAGAAGCAAGAAATGGATTAATAAATAATTATAATTTATCAGAAATTCAAGCTAAGGCAATTTTAGATCTTCGTTTACAAAAATTAACAGGTCTTGAAAGGGATAAAATTAAAAAAGAACATCAGGAATTAATGAATAAAATCAAATCCCTTAATGAAATTTTAAATAACGAAGATTTAAGATTAGATATGTTGATTGAAGATTTTAAAGATGTTAAAGAAAAATTTGGTGACGATAGAAGAACTCAGATTGAATATTCAAGTGCTGATTTGAGTATTGAAGATATGATACCAAATGAAAAGGTAGTTATTACTATTTCTCATTTAGGTTATATAAAGAGAACGCCACTTTCTGAGTATAGACAACAAAATAGAGGAGGAGTTGGTCATAAAGGTGCTTCTTCTAGAGATGAGGATTTCTTAGAACATATATTTATAGCTACTAATCATAATTATATGCTTTTTTTCTCTGAAAATGGTAAATGTTTTTGGTTAAAGGTTTATGAGATACCTGAAGGGTCTAAAACTGCAAAAGGACGTGCAATTCAAAATTTAATTAACATTCCTTCTGATGATAAGGTTATGGCCTTTATTAATGTAGATAATTTAAAAGATGATGAATATATAAATTCAAATTATATATTAATGTGCACAAAGAAAGGAGTTATTAAAAAGACTTCCTTGGAGTCATATTCTCGTCCACGTCAAAATGGAATTAAGGCAATTAATATTAGAGAAGGAGATCAATTATTAGAAGCTAAATTAACAAATGGCTCTATGGATATTATGATGGCGCTAAGGTCAGGTAAGTGTATAAGATTTAATGAAGAAAAAGCACGTTCGATGGGTAGAGGGAGTACAGGTGTTAGAGGTATTAGATTAGCAAGTGATAAAGATCAGGTTATTGGAATGATTTGTGTTGATGATGTTCAATCTGAAGTGTTGGTCGTTTCAGAAAATGGCTATGGAAAAAGATCAAAAGTTGAAGATTACAGAACCACTAATAGAGGAGGAAAAGGGGTTAAGACCATTAATGTTACTGATAAAACAGGGAACTTAATTGCTATTAAGAATGTTAAAGATGGCGATGATTTAATGATTATTAATAAATCAGGAATTACAATAAGAATGTCAGTTGATGATATGCGTGTAATGGGTAGAGCTACTCAGGGAGTTAGATTAATTAATTTAAAAAATGATGATTTAATTGCTGCTGTTGCTAAAGTGGAAATATCTGATGATGAACATCAAGACGAAGAATCTGAAAATATTGAAACTAGACCTAATGACGTTGATAAAAATATGACTGATTCTAATAATCTAGAAACTGATGATAGTTCTTCTGATGATAGTTCTTCTGATGATAGTTCTTCTGATGATAGTTCTTCTGATGATAGTTCTTCTGAAAATGAAAATTTTAATAATAATTTTAATTAATTTACAATGAGACTAACATTTACATTTTTTTTATTTTTTTCCTTTTTATATTCTCAAAAGGCTGATTTAACTAGTGCTATTTTAGCATTTCAAAAAAAAGATAATTTAGCTGCTAAAGAATTAATTGATAATGCTTATAATAAGTTCATGGAGAAAGGTATGGATATTCATAAACCAAAAATTATTTCAAAATTTTGGTATAACAGAGGTCAGATATATTTAGCTTTAGAAGATTTGAATACTGCTATTGAATCATTTATGAATGATGTTGAGTTGAATGCTAAAGGAGGGCAACAAAAAAAATCAATTAATGCATTAAATTTATGTGCTATTAAGTGTTTAAATAAAGCTGATGAAAATTACAAAAAAGCTTTAGATTTATTTGAAACTAACAAGGATTTAGCAAAAGAAAATTTATTTAAATCAGCGGATTTATTTTTACAAACATATAATATAAGAAAAAGCGAATCTATTGGTATTATTGATACATCATCTTTATTTAATGCTTGTTTGTTATATTCAGATATTGGTGATCCTAATTCTGATGATTTAGCTTTAAAACAGGCTCAAGAATTAGTTAAATTAAATCCTGAAGATGAAAAGTTTCAAATTAGATTATTAGTTTGTTTAGAGAAAAAAGGAGATAATGACGCCTTATTATCTGCTATAAATTTTGCAAGAAATAAGATTCCTAACTCTCAAGATATTATAAATAGAGAGGTAAACTTTTATATTTCAATTGATGATAAAGAAGGTTTAAAAAATAGTTTAGATAATGCAATAAAATCCGATTCTGAAAATCCAGTATTACACTTTGCATTAGGTACTGCTCTTCAATCATTAGATGATAAAGAAGGGGCAAAAAATTCATATATAAGATCTATTGAATTAAATAATAATTATTTTGATGCATATAATAATTTAGCGAGTATGTATCTAGAAGAGACTGCATCATTAATTAAAAAGATGAATAAACTTGGTTCTAGTTCTAGTGATCAGAGAAAATATAATAATTACAAGAAAAAAAGAGATGATTTATACAATGAAAGTATTCCTCATTTAGAAGAATGTGTAAGAATTCAATCTGATAATGTTACAATTCTTAATGTTTTGAAAGAAATATATTATAAAGTTGGTGATATCAAAAATATGAGAAGAATAAAATCAATTGTTGATTCTCTATAATTTGTGTATGTAAATAAAAAAATAGAGGAGGCTAGTACTATTGACAGCTCTTTTTATACTTCCAAAAATATTTTTTTAGAATCAAAAAAAATTTTTGAAAATAGTTGGCAGTATGTTACTCATGATGCTTCATTAGTTAAAAAAAATGCATTTCCTTTCTTTTATGTTGATGAATATATTAATGAACCTTTACTACTATTTAAAGACAACAAAAGTAAATTAAATTGTTTTTCTAATGTATGTACTCATAGAGGAAGTATTTTAGTAGAAGAACATTCTCAGCTTAAGGATAATTTTTCATGTAGGTATCATGGTAGGAAATTTAACTCTAAAGGTCGTTGTGTGTTTATGCCTAAATTTGAAAATGTCCAAGGTTTTCCCTCTAAATCAGATAATTTAACTAATATTTCACTTGAAAAATGGCATCAATTTATATTTTCCTCATTGGGAAATAAATACCAATTAAAACATTTCTTTTCAAATATGGAAAATAGAATTGGTTGGATGCCTATTGATAAATTTAAATACAATCCAGAATTGTCTAAGGACTATTTTGTTAATGCTCATTGGGCATTATATTGTGATAATTATTTAGAAGGATTTCATATTCCTTTTGTTCATCATGATTTAGCAAAACAATTTGAATACAATGAGTACTCTGTTGAATTATTTCCTTTTTCAAATCTTCAATTAGGTATAGGTAAAAAAGAAGAAGTTTGTTTTGATTTACCAAAGGATTCCATTGATTATGGTAAAAATATAATTGCTTATTATTTTTGGATTTTTCCTAATATGATGTTTAATTTTTATCCATGGGGTTTGTCTTTAAATATAATTAAACCAGTTTCTGTAAATCTAACAAAAATTGAATTTCGTTCTTTTGTTTGGGATGAAGAAAAATTAAAGTCAGGAGCTGGTTCAGATTTAGATAAAGTAGAGAAAGAGGATGAAGAAATTGTTGAGTTGGTTCAAAAAGGAGTTAATTCAAGATTTTATAATAAAGGTAGATTTTCTCCATCCATGGAAACAGGTGTCCATCATTTTCATACACTAATAAGTGATTTCATGAAATAATTTTTTATAATTTAGTGTTATGATGAGGTTAAAATTTTTATTTTTTTTTCTTCCTTTTGTTTTATTATCTCAAGATAGTTTTTTAAAAAATTTGTGGATAGGGAATTCATCAATTAATAATCAAAATTTTTCTTTGAATTTTTATGGTGTTATTTACCAATCAGAGGAAGATGAAGATAAATATATGGGCTTTCATAGTACTCATTTTTTTCCTATAAAAGATTTAAATTTTTATCTTCAAGAACCTATTAATGTTAGTCTTGGGAACTCTGTTTCGGAAGAAGAATTTAACTCTTATTTTCTAAATAATTTTAAAAAAATAAATGTAGAAAATTCTAATATTTTTCCAATTTTTGAATTTATAAAAGGCAAGTTACTAACAGTTCAAAATACTATTGGTTCAAAGTCAAGTAAAGATTTTCTTTTTAGTCTTTCTTTTAATGATGAATTTCCCCCAAGAATGATATTTAATATCACTGAAGAATCTGATAATGGAACGGCTAGAACTTACCAAATTCCAACTAAAGTAATTGATGGAGATGTTTTTTTACTTTTTTCTAATGAGATTTTATATAGACTTGGTTTTGAATGCTCATTTTCAGGAAAAAAAGTAGTTTCTCTTCAGTATATGAGAACAGATTATTCGAGTGAAAATTTTTATAACATCGATGGTCATAATTCTTTTTATTCTAAATCAAAATTTAATAAAATTTTTAATTACTCTGATTACGAGAGAAAATTAAATAATGACAATTCATATAATAATAGAGTTTATAGAGTTCATAATACAGATTACATAATTACATTAGAAAGAAAAAAAGATGTATATAGTGATCAAAATTGGTTATTATTTCCTTATGATTCACATATTGGAACTAAAATTGATGCAGATGATTATATACGTGATGAGGAGTACTTTTTTCTTTTTAAATTAATTGAACAAGAATAATTCTTTACTCTGTAAAGTATTTTTTTCTATACTACCATCATTATATATATAATTATTTAACTTTAGCTGTACTAATTAAAATTAAGTTTCATGAAAAATAGTTTACTTTTTATTTCAATATTCTTTTTTCAAATGACTTTTTCTCAGGTTATAACTTTTGAATGTAATAATACAATTATTACTGTTTCTTGGGAAGAAATTGCAAATAATCCAAATGCCTATATAGATTGGGATGAAGACGGAGATATTGATGAGGATGATACATTAATTTACTTATATCAAGCTTATGATTGTAATCCCTCTATTAGCGATTGTGAGGAATATATAACTATCGTTTATGATTGTGCGCCGTGTTTAGATAATCAAGAGATGATTTTTTGGGAAGAAATAAATGAATTAAACTGTGAAATTTCACAAATGTGTGAATGTGTTGGTGTTAATAATGATTTAAATTGGAATGATATTGATTGGTTTGATCCTAACTGGGATGATTTTGATTGGGAAACTGTTTGGTCTGATTATGATTTAGGCAATGTAGTAGATTGGGATAATATTCCTTGGGGAGATATTACGGATTTAAATATTTTTCCAGATGATTTAATTACTTATATACAAAATATTATTGCTTTAGGTCAAGGGTTTAACTGGGATGACTTTATTGAAATGCAAGTTGGTGAAGAAGATTGTTGTATTAATCCAGAATGGATTGATCCTATGTTACCTTGTCCTTTTATATACGATCCTGTAATAGGTTGTGATGGTATGGAGTATGCAAATAGTTGTGTGGCTGAATCTTTTGGTATTACAAGCTATTCAGATACTTTAGGTAATGAAATAGTATTAGAATGGGATTGTAATCAAGGAGGAGATGATTGTGTAGATGATCCTGAAGGTATATTGGCGCAATATGGACTTTCATGTTCTGAACTTTTAACATTTGATTGTGATACAGATTTATCTTCTATAAGTCCTTTAGTTCCTTTTGGTATTAGTGTTTATGAAATTTGTCCACAATCCTGTGACGAATGTGATGATGAGGGAGGTTGTGTTGCAGAGTTAATCCCTGATTGTGTATTTATGGCTGTTGTTGATCCTGTATGTGGATGTGATGGTGTTACTTATAGTAACTCTGGAGAAGCTGCATGTAATAACATTTTTGATTTTACTATGGGTGAATGTGAAGGTGAAGAAGAAGGTTGTTGGGAAGAAGGAGAATTCTATTGTATAGGTTGTGAATTATTTATAGATGATTGTACTTACGTTGAGTGTGAAGGTCCAAACAACTGGTCTGATTGGATTGAAATAGCTGATTGTGGAGAAGTTGATTGTGTAGATGATCCAAATAGTATGTTAGCGGAATATGGATCTTCATGTTCTGAGCTTGTAATAATACTTGATTGTGATTCGGATTTATCTGATTATATTCCTGGAATTGGATTTGGTATTAGTGTTTATGAAATTTGTCCAGAATCATGTACTGATTGTGGTGAAGGTACTGTAGGTTGTACAGATATGGAGGCATGTAATTATAATCCAGATGCTACAGAAGATGATGGTAGTTGTGATTATGGTGTTGAATGTTTTGTATCACCTTGTTCTACATCACCATCACCTTTTCCTGGAGCAACTTGTGTAGATGATTATTGTGGGGGGTGTTGTGCTATTTGGACTTGGACAAATGAAGGGGGGTATGATTTTTATTTTAATTCGTGTAATGATTATATAGAGGGTTGTATGGATGAAGCAGCAATAAATTATAATCCTACTGCAACAGAAGATGATGGTTCTTGTATTTATGAAAATTCTAATTTAGATGAAACTAGTATATTAGATTTTAATCTTTATCCAAATCCTAATAATGGTTCATTTAATATTGTTTTAAATAGTGACAAAGATGAATTTAATGTTGTTGTATTTAATATATTAGGAAAAGTAGTTTACACAGAATTAGTTCATAATTATGTCAAGAATTCTATTAAAACTATTGACATAGGTTTTAAAAAAGGAACTTACATTG
>CABYOB010000024.1 GCA_902520385.1 uncultured Bacteroidota bacterium | reverse complement strand
AAAAATGAAAAATATTTAAAACAAAGTTTAGTACAAAGATTAACAGAGCCTGAGAGAACAATTATTTTTAAAGTTCCGTGGGTAGATGATAACAATGAAATACAAGTTAATAGAGGCTTTAGAGTCCAATTTAACTCTGCAATAGGGCCTTACAAAGGGGGGTTAAGATTTCATCCTTCTGTCAATTTATCTATTTTGAAATTTTTAGCATTTGAACAAATTTTCAAGAATGCTCTTACTGGGTTACCTATTGGAGGAGGTAAAGGTGGGGCTGATTTTAACCCTAAGGGCAAATCTGATGGAGAGATTATGAGATTTTGTCAATCATTTATGAACGAGCTTCAAAAATATATTGGCCCTAACACAGATGTTCCTGCTGGAGATATAGGTGTGGGGTCAAAAGAGATAGGATACCTTTTCGGTCAATACAAAAGATTAAAGAATGAATTTACAGGAGCAATAACTGGAAAATCTTATAATTGGGGAGGTTCTAATTTAAGGCCTGAAGCTACTGGATATGGAAATGTATATTTCGCTCAACATATGTTAAAAACAAAAAATGAATCTTTTAAAGACAAGACCGTTGTAATTTCTGGCTCGGGAAATGTTGCTCAATTTTCTTGTCAAAAAGCTATTGAATTAGGAGCAAAAGTAGTAACCTTGTCAGATTCTTCTGGGTATATATATGATAAAGAAGGCATAACACATGAGAAATTGGATTTCATATTTCATTTAAAAAATGTTAAAAAAGGAAGAATTAAAGAGTACGCTGAAAAGTTTAATTGTGATTTTTTTGAAGGAAAGCCATGGAATGTTTCTTGTGACATTGCTTTACCATGCGCGACGCAGAATGAACTTGATGAAAATGACGCTAGAAACCTACTTAAAAATGGGTGTATTTGTGTTAGTGAAGGAGCAAATATGCCATGTAATCCTGAAGCTATAATTTTATTTCAAAATGAAAAAATTTTATATGCTCCTGGAAAAGCTTCTAATGCTGGTGGTGTTGCTACTTCTGCTTTAGAAATGTCCCAAAATTCTATAAGAATGTCTTGGAGCCCAAAAGAAGTTGATGAAAAGTTAAAATTAATAATGTCTCAAATTCATGATTCATGTGTAGAACATGGTCGTAGTGGTGATTATATTGATTATGTTAAGGGAGCAAATGTTGCTGCTTTTTATAAAATTGCAGATTCAATGATTGATCAAGGTGTTGTGTAATGTTAGGGGATTTTAAAAATTATTTATCAAATTCTTTAAATCAAATTAAAGAGGAGGGCCTTTATAAAGATGAAAGGATAATCACTTCACCTCAATCAGGAAGTGTTACAGTAAAATCTCAAAAAGTTTTAAATTTTTGCTCTAATAATTATTTAGGATTATCATCACATCCGGAAATCATTGAAGCTGCTAAAAAGGCATTAGTAACACATGGGTTTGGAATGTCCTCAGTAAGGTTTATTTGTGGAACACAAGATTTGCACAAAGAATTAGAAAAAAAAATATCTAAATTTTTAGAAACGGAAGATACTATATTATATGCAGCGGCTTTTGATGCAAATGGGGGAGTTTTCGAACCTCTTTTAACAGATCAAGATGCAATTATTTCTGATGAGTTAAATCATGCTTCAATAATTGATGGAGTTAGATTATGTAAAGCAAAAAGATATAGGTACAAAAATTCAAATATGTTAGATCTAGAAGATCAGCTAAAAAAAGCACAAAATTCTAGATTCAGAATTATTGTAACTGACGGTGTTTTTTCTATGGATGGATTTATTGCAAAATTGGATAAAATTTGTGATTTAGCTGATAAGTACAAAGCGTTAGTTATGGTTGATGATTGTCATGCAACAGGTTTTGTTGGAGCAAGAGGTAAGGGTACAATTGAACATTGCAATGTAATGGGAAGGGTTGATATCATAACGGGGACATTAGGCAAAGCTTTGGGAGGGGCTATGGGGGGATTTACATCTGGAAGAAAGGAAATAATTGAAATTTTAAGGCAAAAATCAAGACCATATTTATTTTCAAATTCTCTTGCACCTTCTATAGTTGGGGCAGGTATAAAAGCCTTTCAAATAATTGAAAATAATAATAGTTTTAAAAATAAACTTGATGAAAACACGAATTATTTCAGAAGAAAAATAAAACAATTAGGATTTGAAATAAAAGATGGCACACACCCAATAGTTCCAATCATGCTTTTTGATGCAAAAACATCTCAAAAATTTGCACATCAATTATTGAAACATGGGGTTTATGTAGTTGGTTTTTTCTATCCAGTTGTTCCAAAAGACTTAGCTAGAATTAGAGTCCAGCTTTCAGCAAGTCATTCGATAAAAGATATAGATTTTGCTTTAGATTGCTTTAAAAAAGTTGGAAGTAATTTGGGCGTGATATAAAATATTTAACTTTTAGTTAGTTATACATCTAAATTTATCTAGTTACATTTTTTTTAAAAATTATTGTTTATAGTCTAAAAATTTTTACATTTGCAAACCCTAATTATTAGGTGATAATATTGACTATAAATTTTAGTAATGGACTTAAAGACTATTTCAGCAAATAAAGCTACTGTTTCAAAATCATGGATATTGGTTGACGCAAGTGATCAAATTTTGGGACGTCTAGCTTCAAAGGTTGCAAAGATTATAAGAGGAAAGTATAAAACAAATTTCACACCTCATGTTGATTGTGGAGATAATGTAGTTGTTATAAATGCAGAAAAAATACAATTAACAGGATCTAAATGGGATAATAAAAAATATTTTAAACATACAGGATATCCTGGTGGTCAATACATACAAACACCTAGTCAGTTGTTGGCTAAAGATTCAACAAGGATTATTACTAACGCTGTAAAAGGGATGCTTCCTAAAAATAAATTAGGAAGAAAAATAATTAAGAATTTATATGTTTTTTCAGGAAACGAACATAATAAAGATGCACAAAAACCTAAATTAATAGATTTAAAAAAGTTTTAAATTATGGATGTTATACATAAAGTAGGAAGAAGAAAGACTTCGGTTGCTAGAGTTTATTTATCTAAAGGAAAAGGAAAGATAACTATAAATAAAAAAGATTTTAAAGATTATTTTCCGACTAATCTTCTTAGATATAAAATAGAACAAGCCCAATCTTTGGTAGACCAAAAAGATAATTTTGATGTAGTGGTAAATGTTTTTGGTGGTGGATTAACTGGCCAAGCGGAAGCAATTAGGCTAGCTATTTCTAGGGCATTAGTGGAAATAGATCCTGAAAACAAAGAAAAATTAAAGACGCAGAGTTTATTGACGAGAGATTCGAGAATGGTTGAGAGAAAGAAACCTGGTCAGAAAAAAGCTAGAAAAAAATTCCAGTTTTCTAAAAGATAATAAATATGAAAAAAGTAGAATTAAATCAATTATTAGAAGCTGGTGTGCATTTTGGACACTTAACAAGTAAAAGACATCCAAATATGAGTCCATATATTTTTATGGAAAAAAATGGAATGCATATCATCGATTTAAATAAAACGAAAGTTAAATTAGATCAAGCACTATTAGGCTTAAAGAAAATTGCAAAATCAGGTAGAAAAATTCTTTTTGTTGCCACTAAAAAACAATCTAAATTTATTTTAGAGAAGTATATTCAAAAAGTTAATATGCCTTATATTACTGAACGTTGGTATGGTGGTATGTTGACTAATTTTGTAACAATTAGAAAGACAGTAAAGAAGCTTGATATAATTGATAGAATGAAAGAGGATGGTACAATAGAAACACTATCTAAAAGAGAAAGGCTGCAAATGGAAAGAGATAGAGCTAAACTAGATAAGTATTTAGGAAGTATCTCAGACATGAACAGATTGCCAGCTGCTGTTTTTGTAGTTGACATATTAAGAGAGAAAATAGCAGTTCAAGAAGCTTCTAAACTAAATATCAAAACATTTGCAATGGTAGACACTAATTCAAATCCAGATTTAGTAGACTTCCCAATTCCATCAAATGATGATGCTTCTAAGAGTATAGATATAATATTGTCCTACGTTTTTGAGTCTATAGAAGAAGGTTTAATGGAAAGAGAAAAAGAATTAAAAGCTCAAAAAGACCAAGCGGCAAAGAAAGAACAAAAAAACATTGATAATAATGATTCAAATAAAGATGAAGAAAAAGTATCATCTGAATCTAAAAAATAAATAATAAAATGACTCAAATTACAGCTTCTGAAGTAAACAAACTTAGAAAACAAACAGGTGCAGGAATGATGGATTGCAAAAACGCATTAGTTGAGGCAAATGGAGATTTTGAATTAGCTATTGATGTACTTAGAAAGAAAGGTCAAAAAGTTGCGTCTAAAAGATCTGACAGGTCTGCATCAGAAGGAGTTGTGTTAGCTGGGGTTTCTGAAGATAAAAAATTTGGCGTAATTGTTTCTGTAAATTGTGAAACAGATTTTGTTGCAAAAAACGAAGATTTTGTTGCATTTGCTAAGTCAGTATTAAATTTAGCGTTATCAAATAAAGTAGATACTAAAGAAAGTCTAGAAAATCAAATTTTAGATGGGGTTTCTGTCTCGGATAAATTACTTGAAAAAACGGGTGTTATAGGAGAAAAAATAGAATTAGGTTTTTATGATTTTCTTGAATCAGAATATGTGTCTTCTTACATCCACCATGGAAACAGATTAGCTTCATTAGTAAGTTTTAATATTTCAGGAGAGGATTATTTTCAAGTAGGAAAAGATTTGTGTATGCAAGTTGCTGCTATGAATCCTATGGGCTTATCAGATAAAGATATTTCACAAGAGGTGTTAGATAGAGAATTAGATATTGCAAAAGAAACTGCTATAAAGGAAGGAAAGCCAGAACAAATGATAGAAAAAATTGCTTTAGGACGATTAGGTAAATTTTTTAAAGAAAACACATTGCTTAAGCAAGCATTTATTAAAGATGGAAAAAAATCAATTGAACATTATTTGAAGGAGATTAATCCTGATTTAAATGTTCAAGCATTCAAGAGGTTTGGATTAAGCAGTTAAGTTTATACTAACTGAGAAAATGTCTTATAAAAGAATTTTATTAAAATTAAGTGGAGAGTCGTTATCCGGAGATAAGCATTTTGGTATATCAGCTTTAAAAATATCACATTACGTACAAGGAATTCAGTCATTGTTAAAAGAAAATATAGAGCTTGCAATTGTCATAGGTGGTGGTAATATTTTTAGAGGAATAGATGCTAAAGAGCAAGGATTAGATAGTACTCAGGGCGACTACATGGGAATGTTAGCAACTGTTATAAACGGATTAGCTTTACAGGCTTCTTTAGAAAAAAAAGGAATCCCAACCAGAGTACTTTCAGCTATAGAAATAAATAAGATTGTAGAGCCTTATATTAGAAGAAGAGCAATTAGACATTTAGAGAAAGGTCGTGTTGTTATCTTTGTTGCAGGTACAGGAAACCCTTATTTTACTACAGATACAGCTGCTACATTAAGGGCTATAGAAATAAACGCTGATATTATAGCAAAAGGCACAAGAGTAGATGGTGTATACACTAGTGATCCTGAATCTGATAAACTTGCAGAAAAAATAGATAAAATATCAATTGATGAAGTATATAGAAAGAATTTATCAGTTATGGATATGACAGCATTTACTTTATGTAAAGAAAATAAATTACCAATCATAGTTTTTGATATAAATGACTTAGAGAATTTAACTAAATTAGCTAAAGGAGAAAAAATAGGAACTTTTATTGAGCCATCTTAAATTTAAATAATATGACAGAAGAAATTAACTTTGTTTTTGATTTTATTAAAGAGAAAATGACAACGTCTATTCAACATTTAGAAATGGAGTTATCAAAAATAAGAGCGGGAAGATCTAATCCTTCAATGTTAGATGGTATAATGGTAGATTATTATGGTACAAAAACAATCATTAGTCAAGTTGGAAATATTGCTACCCCAGACCCAAGAACTATTACTGTTCAGCCTTGGGAAAAAGATATAATTAACGATATAAAAAATGCTATTAATATGTCTAATATTGGGCTAAGTGCTCAAGATAATGGGGAAATGATAATTATTAACATCCCTGCTTTAACAGAAGAAAGAAGACTCCAATTGGTTAAGCAAGTAAAAGCAGAAACTGAGAGTTGTAGAATTGCGATAAGAAATTCAAGAAAAGAAGGAAATGATGAATTAAAAAAAATTCATAAATCAGGTTCTATTTCTGATGATTTATTAAAAGATTCAGAGAATAATATTCAAGATTTTACAAATCAATTTATTGAAAAAGCTAACCAAGTATCTTCTGTAAAAGAAGCAGAGTTGATGAAGGTCTAAATAATCATTATTTATGAAAGGAATTGTTTTAGCAGGAGGGGCAGGAACTAGATTATATCCACTTACACTTTCAATTAGTAAACAGTTAATACCAGTTTATGACAAGCCCATGATATATTACCCGATATCTACATTAATTTCTATGGGTATTAGGGAAATATTAATTATTTCGACTCAAAGAGATATTAAATTATTTCAAAACTTATTAAATGATGGAAAAGAATTAGGCTGTAATTTTTATTATAAAACACAATCTAAACCAAATGGTATTGCTGAGGCTTTTTTAATTGGTGAAGAATTTATAGGTGATTCTAATGTCACATTAATTCTAGGAGATAACATATTTTATTCCCCAAGCGCATTATTTAATTTTAATAAAGATATTTCAGGTGCTCATATTTTTGCATATCATGTTGCTGACCCGGGTAGGTATGGAGTTGTTGAATTTAATAAAAACAATCAAGTAATATCAATAGAGGAAAAGCCTACAAAACCTAAGTCAAATTTTGCAATTCCAGGTCTATATGTATTTGATTCAAATGTGGTTTCTTATGTTAAAAATTTAAAACCTAGCTCAAGAGGAGAGTTAGAGATTACAGATTTGTTACAACAATATTTACAAAAAAATACTTTAAAGGTGACAAAAATGGATAAAGGGACTGCTTGGCTTGATACGGGAACATTCTCATCATTAATGCAGGCTTCACAATTTGTTCAAGTTTTAGAGAAAAGACAAGGGTTGAAGGTTGGATGTATTGAAGAGTCTGCTTATAAAATGGGATATATAAATGCACAGTCTTTAAGAACTTTAGCACAAAAATCATTTAGTAGTGGGTATGGAAAGTATTTAATTTCTCTTGTTAATGAAAACTAATAAATTATTATCTCAATATTTTATTGATTTAAACAAACTTTTAAATAATAGCTTACCAAATAATAATCTATATAAGCCAATTTCTTATATATTTAATTTAGGAGGAAAGAGTATACGCCCATTTTTTTTACTTTATTCGTTCAATATTTTTGGAGGAAAAGCTAAGCAAATTAATAAAGTTGCATTAGCCTTAGAAAGTCTACATAATTTTTCTTTAATTCATGATGACGTGATGGATAACGCTGAGAAAAGAAGAGGAAAGCCTTCAGTGCAAAAAAAATGGAATGAGAATACTGCTATATTATCCGGGGATGCTCTTCTTATATTGTGTTTTAAAATACTAAATTCCATACGAATAAAAAATAAAAAAGAAATTCTAAATGAATTTATTGATGCGTCATTGAAAATTTGTGAAGGTCAACAAATTGATTTAGAAATGGAAAAGAAAAAGCGTATTAAAAAGAAAGAATATTTTAATATGATAAAATTAAAAACTGCAGCATTATTTGTTTTTTCTTTTAAAATGGGATGTTTTTTAGCTGGAGGGAACTTAAAAAATCAAAGATTAATGGAAGAAATTGGTTTGCAGATTGGGTTGTTGTTTCAGATTCAAGATGATTATTTAGATTTTTTTGGAACGAAAAGAGTTGGAAAAAAAATTGGACAGGACATTTTAGAAAATAAAAAAACTTATCTTTTTTGT
>CABYOB010000023.1 GCA_902520385.1 uncultured Bacteroidota bacterium | reverse complement strand
AGTGTCTTCATGTCCATAGTCTATAATTTCTTCATTGAATTTTATTTTTTTAAAAGCATTTTTGTGAATTATAAAATGATGTGATGAAAATATTTTTTTTTTCTTTTTTGATTCAATTTTTACGCCATACTTCCAATGAAGAGTTTTATTTTTTTCAGGTGGATTTTTTTGATATTTAGTTTGGCCATATATTATTTTTTTTTTATCAGAAGTGGAGTTAAGATATTTTAATATGAATTTTTCATATTCAACTTTTGAGTCGCAGTCAATGAATAAAAGCCAATCATATGTTGCTGTATTTGCAAGTAAGTTTCTAATTCTAGATCTACCTAAATTATTTTTTGAATGAATGTATTTCGTAAATGTTAATTTTTTAATTTCTTTATTTGAAAATGTTTTTTCTGAACCATCTTCAACACATATTATTTCAAATTTTTTATTTGTTTTAACTATTTGGTTATGAATGGCTTGAACCAATTCAGTAATATTATGATTATAGCATGGAATTAAAATTGACAACATTTTAATGAGAATTTAATGGTGGGTCACTTGAAATTGTTTGATTATAACAATAAATTATTTTAGAAGGAAACTGGTTCATTAAGTATTTATCATGACAAATCATAATAACAGATTTTCCTTGAGAGCATATTTTCCTTAATAAACACATTATTTCTTCAGATGCCTCAGGATCTAAATTTCTAGTTGGCTCATCAGCTAATATTAAAGAGGGATTATTTACTAATGCTCTTGCAATAGATATTCTTTGTTGCTCGCCGCCAGATAATTCATATGGCATTTTTTCACCTTTAGATGACATTTTAACATCATTTAAAACTTCTTGAATTCTGTTGTTTATTTTTTCTTTATCTTTCCATCCAGTGGCTTTCATCACAAAAAGTAAATTTTCATTGACGGTTCTGTCATGTAGAAGTTGAAGTTTTTGAAAAACTATCCCTAGGTTTCTTCTTAACATTGGAATTTCTTTTTCTTGTATTTTTGATAAATTAAATCCCACAATTTTAGCACTACCTTTTTTTAGTGGAATATCAGCATATAGTGTTTCAAAAAGACTACTTTTTCCACTACCTGTTTTCCCAACTAAATAAATAAATTTTCCCTTTGAGACATTAAGGTTTATATTGTTTAATATTAATCTATTAGACTGATAGATAGAGACCTCTTTAAGTGTTAAAATTTCTTCTGAATTTGTCAATTTTTTTTTTGTTAATTAATTCTTCAATATATAAAAAAAAAAGGGCATTAAAATACATATTAATTTTGTATATTAAACTTATATAACAATACCCTCAGTTATGTCTGAAAATAATAAAAATTACTCAGCTGACAGTATTCAGATACTGGAAGGATTAGAAGCTGTTAGAAAACGTCCAGCAATGTATATTGGTGATGTGGGATCTAAAGGGCTTCATCATTTAGTTTACGAGGTTACAGATAATTCAATTGATGAGGCTTTAGCTGGTCATTGTAAAAATATTACAGTTACCATTAATGTGGATAATTCTATTACAGTTCTTGATGATGGTAGAGGTATTCCTATTGGAATGCATGAAAAAGAAAAAAAATCTGCACTTGAAGTGGTTATGACTGTTCTACATGCTGGAGGAAAATTTGATAAGGACTCATATAAGGTTTCGGGTGGATTACATGGTGTTGGTGTTTCTTGTGTAAATGCTCTATCTGAACATCTAACAGTAAAAGTATATCGTGATGGAAAAATATATCAGCAAGAATATAAAATTGGTTCTCCATTATACCCTGTTAAAGAAGTAGGGGAAACAGATGGAAGAGGGACGGAGGTTACTTTTTTACCTGATAAAACAATTTTTTCTGAAACTACTTATGAGTATGATGTGTTGTGTAAAAGAATGAGAGAATTATCATTTCTAAATAAAGGGATATCAATTAAAGTTGTTGATAAGAGAAATAAAGATGAAGAAGGTAATTTTATTAATGAGTCATTTTATTCTGAAGGGGGGTTGTCTGAATTTGTAAAATATATAGATTCTGCTAGAGAACAATTATTGAGTGATGTTATGTATATGGAGGGCGAAAAAAATGGAATACCTGTTGAAATTGCACTTTCATATAATACAGGTTTTTCAGAAACTGTTCACTCTTATGTTAATAATATTAATACTCACGAGGGAGGTACTCATTTATCTGGATTTAGGCGTGCGTTAACAAGAACTTTAAAATCTTATTCCGAAAAATCAGGTTTTTTATCCAAAGAAAAAGTTACAATTTCAGGTGATGATTTTAGAGAAGGACTAACAGCAGTTGTTTCAGTGAAAGTCATGGAGCCGCAATTTGAAGGGCAGACAAAAACTAAATTAGGTAACAGTGAGGTAATGGGGCCTGTAGATCAACTAGTTGGTGAAATGCTAAATAATTACTTAGAAGAAAACCCCAAGGATGCAAAAACTTTAGTTCAAAAAGTTATTTTAGCTGCAAAAGCTAGACAAGCTGCAAGTAGAGCTAGGGAAATGGTTCAAAGAAAAAGTGTTTTGTCTTCCACGAGTTTGCCAGGAAAACTCGCAGATTGTTCTGAAACTGACCCGGAAAAATGTGAAATTTATTTAGTTGAGGGTGACTCTGCAGGTGGTACTGCAAAACAAGGTAGGGATAGGCAATTTCAAGCTATTTTGCCATTAAAAGGAAAAATTTTAAATGTAGAAAAAGCGCTTCCTTTTAAAGTTTTTGAAAATGATCAGATTAAAAATTTATATACTGCTTTAGGTGTTACCGTTGGCACGGAAAATGATGAAAGGGAGTTGAATTTAGAAAAACTAAGATACCATAAATTAATTATTATGTGTGATGCGGATGTAGATGGAAGTCACATTGCTACATTAATTTTAACTTTTTTATTTAGGTATATGAAAAAATTGATAGAAGATGGTTTTGTGTATATTGCAACTCCTCCTTTGTATTTATTAAAAAAAGGATCCACTATTAGATATTGTTTTGATGAAGAGGAGCGAGAACGAGTTATGCAAGAATTAACACAAGGTAAAGAAAATGTAAATGTAAGTATACAACGATATAAAGGTCTTGGTGAAATGAATGCTGAACAACTTTGGGAAACAACAATGAATCCAGAAAAAAGAAAGCTAAAAAAAGTAACTATTGATTATGAAACTTCAGATCCTGATGGTTGTTTTTCAAGATTAATGGGAGATGATGTTGAGCCTAGGAGGAAGTTTATTGAAGAGAGGGCGACTTATGCAAAAATTGATGTATAGTTCTATTTAATTAAAACAATATCCCCTCTTTCTTGTTTTTCTAAACCTCTTCTAGTTTTATATGTAATTTTATATGTATATATAGCTTGTGGTAAATTGTCTCCTTTGAAGGTCCCATCCCATGATTCATCATAATTATTAGTTTGGAATACAATATCACCCCATCTATTGAAGATGTTTATTTCATACGTCCCGTAGTCTATATCTGTTAAAATAGGAGAAAATACATCATTGATTCCATCGCCATTTGGACTAAAAGCATTTGGAGAATATGAGAAATATTCTTCTAATACATTTATTGTTCTCATCGCGCTATGTTCACAATTATTTTCATCCGTTACAGTTAACCATACATAATATAATCCAGGATTTGAATATAAATAAGAAGGATTTTGTTCATTTGACATTCCGCCATCTCCAAACTCCCAAAACCATGATGAGATTTCTAAATTATAATTGGGGTCAGTATAAGAATTGTCAAGAAAACTTACTGGTTCATCTGATAACATAAATTCAAATGAAGATGCTGTAAAATCACAAGTTGGCCCTTCAATATATTCAATAGTTATATTATCAGATAACAAGCAGTTATTAGCATCAGAAACAATTAAAGTATAATTTCCAGCAGAAATATTGTCTACATCTTCAGAATTACTATTGAAGCCATTAGGGCCTTGCCAGTTATAAGAAATAGGCTCAGTTCCTCCGAACACTTGAATTGTGGTTGAACCTCCATTTCCACAAATTTCGGAAATTCCCTCAATATTTAATTCTAACTCTTCAGGTTCTGATAAAGTAAGGTTTATAAAAGCGTTACATCCATTTAAATCTGTTAAATACATTGTATATGTTCCAGATATTAGATTTGAAATGTCTTCTGAGTTACTGTTGAAACCATTAGGTCCTTGCCAGTTAATAGAATATGGGGAGCTGCCGCCATTAATATTTAAATCTATATATCCATCATTTCCATCTTTACATGATATTTCATAACCATTGTAGTTTGATGTTGTGAAGTTTAAAGATATTCCTGAATCTTCAGTAATTTCTATTATTTCTGAAGAACTACAGTTGTTTTGGTCAGTTACAGTAAGCGTATAAACCCCACCGGATAAATTATTGATATCTTCTTGATTAGATAAGAAACCATTATCTCCAAACCAAGAGTATGTATAACTTCCAGTTCCACCATTTACATTTATGCTTACGCTTCCGTCATTAGCATCAGCACATGTTACATTTTCTAATACGGATTCAATTATTATTTCTTCAGGCTCTTCTATACTAAAGTAAACCTCATCACCTTGTGTAAGGCAGCCATTTTGGTCGATGCCTGTGAACCAATATTCTCCAGGTCCTAAATTGTTAAAGGAAGTTAATGATCCTTGATTTATATTTATTTCTTCCTCTATAGTTACTCCAGTATTAAGATCTCCAATTATTATAGTGAATGGATTTGTTCCCCCTGTTAATGAAATGTCTATAGAGCCACTATTTTCACCAAAACAAGAACTGTTTAATGTTGTGAAATTATCTTCTATTTGTTCGGGTTCATTCAATGTCATGGTTTGTGTGTCAGTACATCCATATTCGTTTTCAACATAAATACTATATGTTCCGCCATCTATGTTACTTAGTGAAAAATTATTATCATTTTGAATACTTCCAGAATTGATAATGTTATTTTGTTCATTAGTGACTTGGTATTCCCAATTTCCATTTGCTGGAAGTTCTACATTAATTATTCCGTCACTTGCTTGAAAACAAGTAGGATCTTGATAATTTGTACTTATTTCAGTTGGTTCAAAATTAATAAATACTTCATCTCCTTCAATTCCTCCTTGAAATCCACACCAATCTCCTGCGGAACCACATAAAGATGCTCCAGCCGTATATACGACGGTTTCCCCGTTTTCTGAAGTAGGAGTAACCTCAATTGATCCACCATAACCAATAATATTTCCATTATTATCTTGCCAAATTATATCACTTCCCGCAACTGCTGGGGCAAAAGTTATGTTGTCAATTATATAATCATTTGGCCCATTAGGTGTAAAACTCCATCCATCATTTTCACATGTCCATTGATTTGGGTAATTTCTTTCTATTCCCTCAAGGCCAGTTACAATATTTGCAATTGTGCCAGTTGAATTATGAAGGCCATGTATAGCGGCTCCTCCATTCCAAGTTGTACATAATACTTTTTGAGCTATATGAGTTTCAACTATATTACTTTCTTCGAATAGCTTTATTTGACTTGTATAGCAAATATCAGTACAAGAAAACATTGGTATTCCACAGAAAGATGCAATAAATACTCTGTTTGGTGCATCTCCAGTTGTTGCATACTGAATAGTTCCATTTCCATTGACTCCTGGATAGATATCTTGCCAAGGGCATAATATTGAATTTAATGGGCAGTCAAAGTTATTTGGGGCAGGGTCAGTTATTGTCCAGTCAGAGTAATTGTTGGCATTTTCAGTATTAAATGTCAAGTGATTGTTTGAAGATAATACCACTTGATTATAAGTATTGCCATAAAAAACAAAATCAAATCCAATATCGATAACGCTACCATATGTGTCATCGGAGTAAATCCCAGAGTCAATCAAATCTACATTGTAAGATTCTGCAGTTAAAGTTAAAGTGACATCTCCAGATGCACTTTCACATAATGTGGTGTCTCCCTCAGCAACTACTTGGCTAAAGCAAAAATTAATCTGTAAAAAAACAAGAAAGAAAATAAATCTCATAATTAATAATTTTTAAGTAGCTAGGAAAGGGGAAATATTTTATTATTTAATATATAAATTTAAAAAAAAATGATTTAGTTAAAGAAGAAATTTGTAGTTATAATTTTTAAAACACAAAATATCTTGTTAATTACTCATTATAATTGAAATATTTTTCTAAATTCGAAAAAAAAAAAAAAATGAAAATAACAGTAGTTGGTGCTGGTGCAGTTGGAGCAAGCTGTGCTGAGTATATAGCCATTAAAAATTTTGCCTCTGAAGTAGTTTTGTTAGATATAAAAGAAAATTATGCAGAGGGTAAAGCTATGGATTTAATGCAAACGGCATCTTTAAATAATTTTGATACAAGAGTTATTGGTAGCACAAATGATTATTCTAAAACTAAAGACAGTAATATTGCTGTAATTACTAGTGGAATTCCTAGAAAACCAGGTATGTCGAGGGAGGAGTTGATTGGAATAAATGCTGGGATTGTAAAAGAAGTTTCTCAAAATTTAATTAAGTATTCCCCAGAAGTTATTATTATTATTGTTAGTAATCCAATGGACACAATGACGTATTTAACTCATAAAATAACTAATCTTCCAAAAAATAGAATAATTGGTATGGGTGGCGCATTAGATAGTGCAAGGTTTAAATATAGATTAAGTGAAGCTTTAGATTGTCCTAGTTCTGATGTCTCAGGAATGGTTATTGGTGGACATAGTGATAAAGGTATGGTTCCATTAACTCGTTTAGCAACTAGAAATAGTATTAATGTATCTAAATTTTTATCTAATGAAAGATTAGATAAGGTAAAAAATGATACAAAAGTAGGTGGAGCTACATTGACAGCTATGTTAGGCACTTCTGCTTGGTACGCACCTGGAGCTGCTGTTTCATCTTTAGTTCAAGCAATTTCTTGTGATCAAAAAAAAATGTTTCCTTGTTCAGTTATTTTAGATGGAGAATATGGCTTTCAAGATGTAGCTATTGGTGTTCCAGTTATTTTAGGAAAAAATGGTATTGAAAGAATTATAGAAATAGAATTGAATGAGCAAGAAAAAGATCAATTATCTAGTTCAGTGGATGCCGTTAAAAAAACTAATAAGATGTTAAGTGAAATGAGTTTATTTTAATTTTTGATGATTAGTTTTTCAGTTTTGACCGTTTCTTGACCATCTTTTATATGTAAAATATATATTCCCGGTTTTTTGGTTTCTAAATTTAAGGTAATATTTTGTTGATTTATTATTTTAGATTTTAATAGCTTTCCGGTTATTGAATAAATTTCTACTATTAAATCTGAAGTTTGGTTATGTTCAATCGAAAAGTATCCTGAATTAGGATTTGGAAAAATTTTAAAACTTGTATTATGAGTGTTTTCAGAATTTCGTAAGTTAAATTCATTTCCTAAAAAAAGTTCTAATCCTCCACTAGCATTGCCTCTTATTAAATCTGGTTTTCCATCATTGTTTATGTCATTGATTGCTATAGTTGAGTGGATGCAGTTTATATTAGGCAATATATTGTCTGTATAAAAATTATAAAATCCAAATAAGTCATCTTCAATACTATTATATAAAAAAACTTTTCCACATTCTGTTCCCACTGCTAAATGATACTCATTTTCATATTCAAACACGTGTGGGGTGGTGTATGCTGTTGTGAATACTTGATCCATTAAATTTATTCCTCCTAGACTTTTGATAATAATACCATCATCTGTTGTGAATTCTGGAGTAGCTTCTTCAAAAATAGGAATTTGATTATTTAATCCTGAATTTTCAAAATAATTAATACCATTCAACACACCAGTGTCCATGCCCGACCTTTCACCAATAACTAAATCTAAGAGTCCGTCTCTATTTAAATCTATTAATTGGGGTGTTGCGTAACTTCCTACGTCAATTCCAGTATCAACAATTTCATCAATATTATTGGGATATATAGGTAATGGGTTTGTTGATTCTATTTCCGAATTAATTGCTAGTAAAATAAATATTTTTCCACTTGAATCTCCGAACACCAGATCAATATCTCCATCTAAATCAACATCTCCAAATGTTGGATGAATACTTTCTATAGTTGCTATCTCTCCCAATGAAGAAAGGTTACCAAAATCATTATTTATTGAATCTTCGTAGTATTTAGTAAATTTTGGAACTGATTCTGTGCCAACATTTTTATAAAAAGATAGTCTAGAGTTATAATTTGCCTCGTTATAATATCCTTTGTTACCAATTATTAAATCTAATAAGCCATCGTTATCTAAATCATATAAAATGGGTTTTGAGTTACTACCTACATCGATCATGTCTTCTACCATAAAGTCATTTTGTGTATATTCAAATTGGAGCATATTTTCCCCATTTTCTAACCAAAATGACTCATCAGTTTCATTCGTAATATTTTTATAATACAAACAATTATATTTATTTTCAGAAATATTTACTCCATTTGGGCTGACTATAATGTCTTTCCATCCATCCTTATTTACATCTAAATAAAAACAGGCTGGGAATAAAGGTAGATTTACTGATGAAGTATAGCTAGGGAAGTTAATGTCTTGGTCTACCATTAATGCTTCTTCAGGTGTTCCTTGATTTAAAACCATTACAATGTTAGAATAAGATATATCACCAAGTAATAATTCCATAGTATTTTGAGGATTGTTAGCTAATTGCTGTTGTGGATTTAAATCAAGTGCTAGCAAAGTGGATCCTGCATGTACTCTTAATGGATTTATATCCGGAGGTTGGCAGTCTTCATTTAAAAATAAAGTTAAATTGTTGTCTGTAAAGTTTTCTTGAAATTGCCCCCAACAATTTTCAGTTCTATATAGGTCAATAGTATTACAGCTATTATATAACTCAACTGATTTATTTTGGTGAAAGTATACATTAGTGCCTTCTGGGTTAAATGACAGTATATCTATATCGCAATCTCCATCAACATCTGCGATGGCTGGTAAATCTACTCCACTTACATATAGATTTGTTGGTCCAAATCCAGCATCAGAATTTAAAATTTTCGTAAACTCAAAGGATAGCGTGTCTACAGAATTATTAGTAAAAAGAGCAATACTATTAGACATACTTGTAAATATATCTTCTTTTCCATCTTGGTTATAATCGACTAATAAAACCCAATCATTTAAGGCGAAATTTCCGGGAAAATTATCAATGTATTCAGGTTTGTAAACATAATCATTGATAATTTGGTCAAATAACATAGGTATAATTTTATTCCCATTTCGAGATCCATTTTTTCCTGATCGGTCAAAAATGAAAATATCTTTTTCTCCATCTAGATTTAAGTCAATTTCAGAAAATTGACAAAAATTTAGACCCCCACTCCATGGATTTAATAATGCGTTAGATTCTTCATTGTTTTCTAAGACTTGGATTTCATTATTTTGAATAAAATTAATTTGTGATATGATGCTTGAGATTAAGCATGATGTGAAAACGATTGTAAAAAAAATA
>CABYOB010000022.1 GCA_902520385.1 uncultured Bacteroidota bacterium | reverse complement strand
TTAAAAAGAGGAGATTTTGTTACTCATTATGATCATGGAGTTGGGATTTTTGACGGACTTCACACAATAGAAAAAAATAATTCAAAGCAAGATGTATTAAAAATAAAATATAAAAATGAAGGTGTATTATATGTTAGTATTCACACAATTCAAAAAGTTTCAAAATATAAATCTAAAAACGATGAAAAAAACCCTAAAATTAATCAGCTAGGAAAACCTACTTGGAAATTACTTAAACAAAAAGTTAAAAAAAGAATAAAAACACTAGCGTTTGATTTAGTTAAAATTTACGCAGTTAGAAAAAGTACTGAAGGGTTTTCATTTTCTAAGGATTCGTATTTACAAAATGAACTAGAATCATCATTCTTATTTGAAGACACTAAAGATCAGGCTGAAGCAACTAAGCTAACTAAGCTTGACATGGAAAAAACTTATCCAATGGACAGATTAATTTGTGGAGATGTTGGATTTGGAAAAACTGAAATAGCTATAAGAGCAGCTTTTAAAGCTGTAGCAGATAATAAGCAAGCAGCTATTTTAGTACCAACAACTGTTTTAGCTTTACAACACTTTAAAACTATTTCTGAAAGATTAAAAAACTTTCCATGTAATATTGATTATTTAAATAGATTTAAAACAAAAAAAGAAATAATAATATCTTTAAATAATTTAAAATCAGGGGCTACCGATATTATTATTGGAACTCATAGATTAGTAAGTGAAGACGTTTATTTTAAAAATCTTGGTTTATTTATTATAGATGAAGAACAAAAATTTGGTGTTGGAACTAAAGAAAAAATCAGGAGTCTTAAAGAAACTATTGATACCTTAACGTTAAGCGCAACTCCAATACCAAGAACTCTACAACTATCTCTAATGGGAGCTAGAGATTTTTCTATTTTAGCGACTCCTCCAAAAAATCGAAATCCAATAGAAACTGAAATTATTAATTTTGATATAAAAAAAATATGTAACAAAATTCAACATGAAATAAATAGAGGAGGTCAAGTTTTTTTCATACATAATAGAATAGAAAATATTGAAGAAATTGAATTTATAATTAAACAACTTCTACCTGATTTAAAAATTAAAATTGGTCACGGAAAATTGAAAGGCAACCATTTGGAAAAGGTTATTTTAGATTTTATTAATGGTGAGTTTGATGTTCTTTTATCAACAACAATTGTTGGAAATGGAGTTGATATTCCTAATGCAAATACTATAATTATAAATAATGCTCATCAATTTGGATTAAGTGATTTACATCAAATTAGAGGAAGAGTTGGCAGATCTAATCAACAATCTTTTTGTTATCTAATTAGCCCACCTTTAGATCAATTATCAAAAGACGCATTTGATAGACTTACAGCAATAGATAAGTTTTCTAACCTTGGAGATGGTTTTAATATTGCCATGAAAGATTTAGAAATAAGAGGAGCTGGTGATGTTTTAGGAGCAGAACAATCTGGATTTATTAATGACGTTGGATTTCATACATATCAAAGAATCCTCGAAGATGCCGTTGAAGAATTGAAAATTGAAAATCAAAATAAATTTGATAAAGAATCTAATTTATCTAAAAAAACTGAATGTAAAATCGATACCGATCTAGAGTTAATTATTCCATCTAATTATATTGAAAATGTAAATGAAAGACTTTATATATATAATCAAATAAGTAAACTAAAATCACCAGAAAATTTAAATAAACAAATCGAAGAAATAATTGACCGATTTGGCAAACCACCCACTCAATTTAATAATTTAATTAAATCAATAAAATTAAAATGGAAAGCTGAATCCATAGGAATAACTAAAATGATTATTAAAAATGAATCTTTAATTATTATTATGCCGGAAAGGAAAGATAAAAATTATTATAAATCGATTAAATTTAACAAAATACTGAATGCAGTAAATAGTAATCCTCAATTATATAAAATAAAAGAAAAAAAAGATAGATTATATATTTATATAAATAAAAAAATTTACTCTGTGAATGATATATATGAAATTTTAAATAATTTTGAAAAATGAAAAATCTACTTTTATTTCTTCTTTTTTTATATGGAATTTCTTTTTCACAGAATCTCACTATAAGCGGTTATTTAGAAGATAATGAAACAGGTGAAAGTTTGATTGGAGCAAATATATTAATTGAAGAAATTAATGTTGGCGGATCTACAAACAACTATGGTTTTTTTTCCTTAACAATACCACAAGGAAATTATACTATTGTATGTTCATATATTGGATATGAAAATCTTAAAACAACTATAAATTTAAAGACTAACACATCCAAAAAATTTAAATTAAAACCCTCGTCTTTTAAAATTGATGAAGTGAAACTTTCCTCAAAAAAAGAGGATTATAATATTCAAAGTTCCGAATTAGGCAAAGTAGAATTAGAAGTAAAAAAGCTTGAAAAATTACCCGTATTAATGGGAGAAAAAGATATACTAAAAACAATTCAATTATTACCAGGAGTTCAATCAGGAAGTGAAGGTAGCTCCGGCTTTTATGTTAGGGGAGGTGGACCTGATCAAAATTTAATTTTACTAGACGAGGGTACAATTTATAATGCATCTCATTTATTTGGTTTTTTCTCCGTTTTTAATAGTGATGCAATTAATGATATAAATCTTATAAAGGGAAGTATGCCTGCAAATTACGGAGGAAGACTTTCATCAGTACTGGATATTAATATGAAAGATGGAAATAAAAAAAGATTTTCTGGTACTGGAGGAATAGGATTAATATCATCGAAATTAACATTAGAGGGACCTATAAAAAAAGATACTTCATCCTTTATTATTTCTGGAAGAAGAACATACATAGACATACTTACTAAGCCTTACTTAGATACTACAGATTATGCAGGAAATGGTTATTATTTTTATGACCTAACTGCAAAATTTAATTATAAATTTTCAGATAAAGATCAAATTTTTCTTAGTGGTTATTTTGGAAAAGATGTATTTAGTTTTAAAAGCCCAGACTGGGGGCTTAACATGAAAATACCTTGGGGTAATTCAACTGGTTCAATAAGATGGAATCACGTTTTTTCAAATAAATTATTCATGAATAATTCATTAATTTTTAGTAATTATAAATTTGAATTTAGCGCATCTCAAGATGTACAAGGGGCATCACTTTATGAATCTAGATTATATTCTGGAATTAGGGATTGGAATTTAAAACAAGATTTTAATTATTATTTAAATCCAAGACATACTTTGAAATTTGGTATAAACAATACTTATCATGTTTTTTCCCCTTCAAATTTTGATGCCTCATTAGATACTATTGATATTTCCACAAACGATATAAGATATTATGCTCATGAAGGAGCTATATATATAAATGATGAATTTAATTTTAATGAAAAGGTCTTAATTAATGGTGGAATACGATTATCTTCATTCACTCATTACGGACCTTTTGATAGATATGTAAAAGATAACTCTGGAAACCTAAGTGCGCTATCAACCGATACTACATTATCATATAATTCATGGGAACCTATAAAATCTTACTACGGTTTTGAACCTAGAATTTCAACTAGAATTTTAATTAATGAGTTATCTTCTATCAAAATGGGCTTCAACCAAAACTATCAATATATACATTTAACATCTTTATCAGCTTCATCATTACCAACAGATGTTTGGATTCCAAGTTCTTCAATTATTAAGCCTCTTATTGGCCGGCAATACTCTATTGGGTACTATAGAAACTTTAGAGAAAATAAATATGAAATGGCATTAGAAGGGTATTATAAAAAAATGTTAAACTTAATTGAGTATAAAGAAAATTATATTCCCGGTACTAGCATAGGAACAGATAATGTTGACAATAATTTAGTAAGTGGCAATGGAAAATCATATGGTCTTGAATTATTTTTATCTAAAAATATTGGGAATTTAAGTGGCTGGTTAGGATATACCTGGTCTAAAACAACTAGAAAATTTAATGATTTAAATAATGGAACGGCATTTTATTCCAAATACGATAGAACTCATGACATTTCATTTGTTGCAAATTATCAAATTAGTAAACGATTAAATTTTTCAACTGTATTTGTGTTTGCAACAGGTAATACACTAACCCTTCCCGAAAGCGCTTTTCTTATTGATGGTGATTTAATTATTGAATGGGGAGAAAGAAACAGTTATAGAATGGACCCTTATCATAGATTAGATATTGCTGTTACATTAGATGGTAAAGAAAAAAGAAACTTTAAATCAAGTTGGTCTTTTTCAATTTATAATGTTTATAATAGACAAAATCCTTACTTCATATATTTTGATGTCAATGATGATAATTTTGGTCTTACTGCTAAACAAGTATCTTTATTTCCAATAATTCCTTCTATATCCTGGAATTTTAAATTTTAATTATGAAGAATATATTTTTATTTATTTCCATTTTATTTCTTACATGCACAAAAGAAGTAACATTTGATATACCAGTTAATACCAATAATATAGTAGTTAATGGATTTATTGAAAAGGGAGAAAATGCAAAAATACTATTAACTAAAAGTGTTAATCCATTTAATTTTAATGGTAACATAAATGATATTTTGAATGATTTTGTTAATGATGCTAAAGTTATAATTGAAGATAAAGAAGCAAATCAAACTGACACTATTTTTTCTACTTCCCCGTCAAATACAGACACGTGGTTTTATAATTATAAAGGCAATAATATAATTGGTGAAGAGGGTAATAGTTATTATTTAAAAGTTATTATTAATAATGATACTATAACATCTAAAACCACAATACCAAAATCTTCCTTTATAGAAAACACAGAATGCGTATACAGACAAACAGATTCAACATATTGTTACTTTTTAGCTACATATACAGACCCAGATACAATTGGAAACTGTATTAGTATTTTTACCAAAACACTTAACTCATATTATCCTCAAGATCCCTTGGACTTAAATTTTGATAATGATAACAATAGTGCTCCATTTTTTAAAAGAGTATTAGATAATAACGGAAACTATACAGATGAATATACAAATGGATTAACTTTCACTTTCCCTATTAATAATGGAGCCCCTGAATGGTGGGAAGATTGGGGAAATCAAGAAAATTGGAATGAAAATGAAGTGGATTCATATACTGGTCCAACAATTGGCTTTTGGAATGTTAATGAAAATCAAAAAGTAGTTATTAAGGTGTCATATATGGATATAACTAGTTGGAATTTTTGGGCATCTATGGTAAATAATAATAGTCCTGGAATATTTGGAACACCCTCAAATATTCAAAGTAATATAAATGGTGCAACAGGTGTATGGTATGGTACTTCATCAGTTTATGATACGATTATCACATCTCCATAAAAGTTTGGCACGGTATTTGATTACTATATAAATACAAAATGGGGTATAACTAGTTTATTATTAAAACCTCTCGGTTAGTATAATAAACATTAAAAAAGGCCGGTGTTCTCAAACCCCGGCCTTTTTTTATTTTATTAATTATAATTTATGTTTATAATTAGACCTATATTTCAATGGATTTTTAGATTTGTTAAATAACCCCGAATCTATATTACCATTAAACAAATGCTCTTTAGGGTTTTCTAAACTATCCTTTATTGAAACTAAAAATCCAACTGACTCTTTGCCATCAATAATTCGATGGTCATATGAAAGAGCAACATACATAACAGGCCTTGGTAAAATTTTCCCATTTACAACCATAGGTCTTTCAACAATATTATGCATCCCTAATATTGCAGATTGTGGTGGATTTATAATCGGTGTTGATAACATTGATCCAAATACACCTCCATTAGTAATTGTAAATGTTCCGCCTAGCATATCATCAATTGATATTTTACCTGTTCTTGCTTTTTCTGCAAGTCTAACAATTTCTTTTTCTACTCCAACAAAATCTAGATCTTCAGCATTTCTGACTACAGGTGCCATTAATCCCTTTGGAGTACTTACGGCAATTGAAATATCCTGATATTCATAATTAATTATTTCATCTCCGTCTATCATTGAATTAACATCAGGAAAATCTTGCAATGCTTTAACAACTGCCTTTGTAAAGAAAGACATAAAGCCAAGCTTCACTCCATACTTCTTATGAAATTTTTCTTTATATTTCTTTCTAATTTTATTAATTTCCGTCATATCAACCTCATTAAAGGTTGTTAACATAGCTGTTTCATTCTTAACACTAACTAATCTATTTGCTAATTTTCGTCTAAGACTACTAAGTTTTTTTCTTGTAAAATTTCTTTTACCAGGACCATTGCCCATTGCAACCACAGAACTTAAAACATCTTGCTTTGTAATTCTCCCATCTTTTCCTGTGCCTTTGATATTTTCCAGACCTGATTCTCTAATTATTTTTTTAGCAGCAGGAGATGGTTCATTTACAATTTTTTTCAATGTATTGTTTTTTTGTAATGATATAGTAGTTTCTTTACTAATACTTTTAGTTATTGGCTTATTAACTGAATTTTTTGTTGGATCTATCTTGCAAATTACTGAATCAACTGCTACCATTTCTCCAGCTTCTACCACTATATTTATTTCACCTGATTCTTCAGCATTTATAGTTAAGGTAGCTTTATCTGAATCAATCTCACAAATTTCTTGATCTTTCTCAACATAATCTCCTGATGAAACTAGCCAGTTAGCTATTTCAACTTCTGTAATGGATTCTCCTGGACTAGGTACTTTTACTTGTATCATTTTAATATTCAAAATTTAATCAAACACTGTTTTTAAAATTAATGCTTGTCTTTTATTATAAGCTTTAGCAGAACCACTTGCCGGAGAAGCTGCCGCTTTTCTGGAAACTAATTTAATATCATACTCTTTTTTAAAGTTTTGATAAATAAAAGACCAAGCTCCCATATTTTTTGGTTCTTCTTGAACCCAAATATAATCTTTTGCTTTATTATATTTTTTTAAAATTAAATCTATTTTTCTCTTTGGGAAAGGGTAAAGTTGTTCCAATCTTATCAAGCAAACATCCTCATTATTAATAGATTCTTTTTTCTTTTTCAAATCATAATAAATTTTCCCTGTCATAAAAACTATCTTCCTTATTTTACTATTTTTCACAGTACATTTTTCATCAATAACTTCTTGAAAATTGAACTTTGTGAAATCTTCATGTATTGAAATACACTCAGGATGCCTTAGTAAACTTTTTGGTGAAAATAATATTAATGGTTTTTTAAACTTTCTTTTCATCTGCCTTCTAATCATGTGAAAAAGATTAGAAGGGGTTGTGCAATTTATAATTTGTATATTATACTGAGCACATAATTGTAAATATCTTTCCATTCTAGCACTTGAATGTTCGGGCCCCTGACCTTCATAGCCATGTGGTAAGTAAAGCATTAACCCACTTTGTATATTCCACTTTTCTTCAGCAGAAGAAAGATATTGATCAAGTATAATTTGAGCTCCATTACTAAAATCTCCAAATTGAGCTTCCCAAATAACTAATTGATTTGGGTCAACTAAAGAGTATCCATAATCAAAACCTAAAACAGCGTACTCTGACAAAAAAGAATTAAATATTTCAAAAATCCCCTTAGAGTTTTTTAAAGAATCTAATACATTAATTTGTGTTTCGCTATTAATTGTTTTTACAATAGCATGACGATGAGAGAAGGTCCCTCTTTCTACATCTTGTCCTGATATTCTAATATTAAAACCCTCCTCTAACAACGAAGCATATGCAAGTAATTCTGCCATACCCCAATCAATTTTATTACTGTTAAGCATATTACATCTTTCATCAAATAACCTAATTGTTTTTTTATGAAAATTGTGACCAGTAGGTAACGAGAATATCTTGTTACCAATTTGTATTAAGTTAGTTTTTTTAATTTTTGTATTAGTTATCACAAGGAAATCTGTAGATTTTGCTTTGGGGGAAGATTTCCATTCTTCGTTAAAAATAGACTCAATTTTAGTTTTTTTATTTTTTTTAGCTATAACTAAACTATCTTCCAAAGAGTTTTTAAAATCATCTTGTATTTGTGAAGTGAATCCTTGATTAATATCATTATTTGAAATTAGTTTTTGATTATAAATTTGAAATGGATTAGGATGTTTCTCTATAATGCTATAAAGCTTTGGTTGTGTAAATCTAGGCTCATCTCCTTCATTGTGTCCATATTTTCTATAACATAATAAATCAATAAAAACATCTTTGTGAAATTTTTGCCTATATCTAATCGCAAAGGTTATTGCATGTATTAAAGCCTCAACATCGTCTCCATTAACATGTAAAACTGGAGAAAGTGTTATTTTTGCAACATCAGTACAATATGTACTTGATCTACCATCTAAATAATTTGTTGTAAACCCAACTTGATTATTAATTACAATATGAAGAGTGCCCCCTGTTTTATATCCTTTTAGTTGTGACATTTGAGAAAATTCATACACTACACCCTGACCAGAAATAGAAGCATCCCCATGAATAAGTACTGGAAAAACTTTATTGAAATCACCATTATATTTTTTATCAATTTTTTTCTTACATATTCCTGCAGCAACTGCATTTACTGCCTCTAAATGAGAAGGATTTGGAACTAATGTGAGTTTCACCTTTTTATTATCATGAATTATCTCTGAGTTATAACCCATATGATATTTTACATCACCATCAAATTCATCGTCAATATATTCAACCCCTTCAAATTCTTTAAATATTTCCTCAAATGGTTTTCCAAATATATTTGCCAATATATTTAATCTTCCCCTATGCGCCATTCCAAAAACAAACTCAGAAACTCCTAAATTTGCACCTTCTTGAATTCCACAATGTAAACTTGGAATTAAAGATTCTGCCCCCTCTAAAGAAAATCTTTTCTGACCAACATATTTACGTGCTAAAAAATTTTCAAATGATACAGCTTCATTTAACTCTTGTAATGTCCTCTTCTTTTGATGAATATCAAAAGAAGCGTGATTATTATTTTTATGTATGAATTTTTTTATCCAATCAATTTCCTCTTGATTTCTTATGTACATATACTCAACTCCAATTGACTGACAATAAACTAATTTTAAATGATGAATAATCTCAGACAATGCTGAAGGACCTAAACCTACTTCCCTACCCGCTTCAAAAACAATATTTAAATCATTTTGATCTAAACCATAATTTTTTAATTCTAATTTTGGACTATATTCCCTTCTCTCTCTTACAGGGTTAGTTTTTGTAAACAAGTGACCTCTTTTTCTGTAATCATTTATGAGATTAATTACTTGAAACTCTTTAGATATAGCTTCAGATACCACGGGTGTTTTAGCGTTATAGTTTTCAAAACCAAATTGATATCCTTGAAAAAAACTTCTCCACGAAGGTTCTACTGAATCTGGATCTTTTAAAAAAGAATCATAAATTTCCTCAAAAAAAGCACTGTGAGCAGAGTTAAAAAAAGAAAACTTGTCCATATTAAAAATTTAATTAAAAATACATTTTTTAATTAGTT
>CABYOB010000021.1 GCA_902520385.1 uncultured Bacteroidota bacterium | reverse complement strand
GCTTTTATGTGTTTTGCGCTAAATTTGATAGATGATAGGCTTAAAAAAGCGGGGTTAAACCTTTCAATAAAACCTACTTGAATTTTAACATCTAATGATTTTTTTAATTCTTTGATATATTTGATTTCACTCAATGTTTCACAAATAGGTTTTTCAACAAATAAATGTTTTTTTTCTTTTAGCGCTAATTTTATTAGTTCAAAATGAGTGTCAGTCTTTGAGGTGATGTTAATTAACTCAGACTTTTGAATTAAATTATTTAAATCTAAAAATGGAATTTTATATTTATTAGAAATTTCTTCAGATCTTTTTTTATTAATGTCAAAAAAACCTACAATCTTAAATAACTTTTTAAGTTTTAATAACACTTTTATATGAATTTCTCCAAAGTATCCTGTTCCTACAATGCCAATTTTTAACATTTTTTATATATTTCATTCAAAAATAAATTTATTTGTCAAATCATTTTAATTTTAATTCTTGAATTTTGAAAAAAATAGATACTTTCAGAGACAAAGGTCTTCGATCTCAGATGGTTGAGAGGTTAATGAAAAGAGATATTAGAGATGAGTCTGTTTTAAATGCTATGAATCAAGTGCCTAGGCATTTTTTCTTAGATTCTGCATTTATAGATTTTGCTTACAAAGATAATGCTTTTCCAATAGGTTCTGACCAAACAATTTCTAACCCGTACACTGTTGCCTTTCAATCAGAGCTTTTGTCGCCGAAAACTAATGATAAAATTTTAGAAATAGGTACAGGTTCAGGTTATCAAACGGCAATTCTTTGTAAAATAGGATGTAAAGTTTATTCAATTGAAAGATTTAAAGATTTGTTTTTGAAGGCAAAGCGAAATTTGTCAGATTTGAATTGTAATGCAAATTTATTTTATGGAGACGGGTATTTAGGCCTTCCGAATTATGCGCCTTTTGATAAAATTATTGTAACAGCTGGGGCTTCTAAGGTTCCTTTTTCATTAAAAGAACAATTAAAGGTTGGGGGTATATTGGTTATACCAGTAGGGGTGAAAGTTCAAAAAATGACAGTAATTCTTAAAACAGGTGATGATTCTTATGAAATTTTATCTGAGTATAATGACTTTAAATTTGTACCATTCCTAAGAGATAAAAAGTAAATTTTAAACATCTATTTGTTTAAAAATATTGTTTTTTTTCTTTTTTAAAAGGGGCAAATATAGCTTACTTGCGAGCAGTTTAACAAAAAATTAAATTTATTATGAAAAAGTTAACATTATTAGTTGCTGCTTTAATGGTTGCAACAATTTCGTTTGCTCAACAAGGTTCAATGACTTTCGCAGTTAATGATCTTGATTTAAGAACTCCTATGAATACTGAAGCTAATCTAGGTTACTACATGACAGATGATATTATGGTATCACTTGGAATGACTGACTGGGATAACTTTACAGTAGGTGCTAGATATTATGGAATCTGTGATGGCATGTTTCTTCAAGCTACTACTACTGCTACAGGAGTAGATGGTGGTGACTCTGAATATAATATTGGTGCAGCTTTAGGTTGGACTAAAGATTTAGGTATTTGGAAGTTACAGTTTGAGCCAATGATTGTTTTAGATGACATTCAGGATTTTACACCAAGATTAGCTTGGGGACTGAGATTTACTCTATAATAATCTAATAATACTAGAAAAAAAAAGGGTCTTTTGACCCTTTTTTTTATTGGTTTTTTTTACTTTTCTTATCTGTTAAATTTTAAAATCAAATAATTTTTTAACATTATTTGAACATTTAAATGTTTAAAAATATTGTTTTTTTTATTTTTTAAAAGTGTCAAATATAGCTTACTTGCGAGCAGTTTAACAAAAAATTAAATTTATTATGAAAAAGTTAACATTATTAGTTGCTGCTTTAATGGTTGCAACAATTTCGTTTGCTCAACAAGGTTCAATGACTTTCGCGGTTAATGATCTTGATTTAAGAACACCTATGAATACTGAAGCTAATCTAGGTTACTTCATGACAGATGATATTATGGTATCACTTGGAATGACTGACTGGGATAACTTTACAGTAGGCGCTAGATACTATGGTGTTTTTGACGACATGTTTCTTCAAGCTACTACTACTGCTACAGGAGTAGATGGTGGTGACTCTGAATATAATATTGGTGCAGCTATAGGTTGGACTAAAGATTTAGGTATTTGGAAGTTACAGTTTGAGCCAATGATTGTTTTAGATGACATTCAGGATTTTACACCAAGATTAGCTTGGGGACTGAGATTTACTCTATAATAATCTAACATCAATAATAAATAAAGGGGCCTTTTGGCCCCTTTTTTATTTTTAAACACCTCTTTTAAACAAATTATTGTTTAAAAAAACGAATTGATTAGTTTTATAGGCAGGATAAAATAAATTACATTCGCCCTGTTTAACAAAAAATTATAATTATGAAAAAGTTAACATTATTAGTTGCTACTTTAATGATGGCAACATTTACTTTTGCTCAAAATTCAGGTCAATGGTCTTTTGGGGCAGGAACTGATTTTACATCGCCTACAGCAGATGCTAATATTGGCTATTTTATTATGGATGGCCTTATGATTAATGCTGCATTTAATATGACTATGGATTATGAAGAAGAGCATATGCACGATGGTGAAATGGAAATTCATGAAGAAGAAGGAGAATTTGATTGGGGTATTGGTTTGAGATATTACGCTATGGATAATTTATTCTTAGGTGGTAATCTTAGTACCGGAACAGGTGAAGATCCAGACATGTCTTTAGAAGCAGGTGTTTCATTAGAATTAGCATTTGATGGTAGATTATGGTTTGAACCTATGGTTAGGCTTACTTTACCAGGAGAAGAGTATGGAGTTCCTAATACATTTGGTTTAGCTTGGGCGTTTAGATATACGTTTTAAGTAGAATCTTAATTTTTTTAAAAGAGGGGGGTATTTACTCCCCTTTTTTCATATTAACACCCTTTTGTTCGTATTTATTTTTTTTTTTTAAGTCCTCAAATCTTTATTTAACCATATTTGTTTAATATAACTATGAAGAAAAGTTTATTTATATTTTTGTTTTTATTCACTTTATTATCTTATTCTCAAGATATAAAAAACAAAAATGGATTTCAAATACTTCCACAATCTGGAGATTGGTCAATAGGAACAGATGCTGGTTCTATGATTAGTTTTATTGGTAATATTTTTTCCGGAGATTATAATCCAGTAAATATTGCTTTTCATGAAGGTACATTCATCTATGCTAAGAAAATGATTGAAAATGATGTGGCAAATAGATATAAAATGGGAGCTTTTTTTAATTCTGTTTCTGAAGAATTAGAATTTGGAATTGGTTATGGTTCTGAAAAAAGAAAAGGTAAAACTAGATTGCAGGGTTTTTATGGTTATGAGGGGTTTGTAGGCATGAACTATATTGATCTAAATGATGAAAAAGATTTTGTCACGTCATTATCTGCTAATATTTTTATTGGTTGTGAGTATTTTATAGCTTCTAAAGTAGCTATTGGAGCAGAATATTCTTATGGACCAACATTATCAATATCAAATCAAATAAATTTTCTTTTACAGGGGGGGACTGGTTTGGTAAGAATGAATTTTTATTTTTAATTTATAATCGCTACTCACTAAAATAGGGGAACTAGTTTCCCCTTTTTTTTTCTATTTGAATTTGCTTTTCTATATCACGTTTTTTAATATCCTCTCTTTTATCATATTGCTTTTTACCTTTTCCTATTGCTATTTCTATTTTAGCTAATCCTTTTTTATTAATGAATATTCTAGTTGGAATAAGTGACATGCCTTTTTCATCAATTGATTTAGTTATCTTTTTTAATTCAGATTTATTTAGTAATAATTTTTTTTCTCTTTTAGGATTGTGTTCATTTATAGAATCTTGTTTATATTTTTTTATATTGATGTTTCTTGCCCAGATCTCTCCTTTAGTTAGTGTACAATAAGAGTCAGTAATAATTACATCCTTATTTCTAATTGATTTTATTTCACTTCCTTTTAGTTGAATCCCTGCTATAAAGAAATCTGTTAAATTGTAAGAAAAAGACGCTTTTTTATTTTTTATTTCTATAGGATGTTTCATTTTAACCTAATGAAACATCTAAAATCATCATAATAATAAAACCTAAAATTAACCCCATTGTTGCAATATCAGTATTACCTCCACTTTGACTTTCTGGCACAACTTCCTCTACTACAATAAATATCATAGCTCCTGCAGCAAATGCAAGTGCATAAGGCAGTATAAAAAACATATTTATTACTAATGCTGCTCCAATTACAGCAAAAATAGGTTCTACAATTGCAGACATTTGACCCCATTGCCAAGATTTTAATCTACTCATCCCGTGTCTTCTTAAGGGCATGGATACAGCAAATCCCTCAGGAGCGTTTTGAATTCCCATCCCAATAGCTAGAGCAATAGCAGGTCCTAATGTAAATAAGGCTTCCGTAGTTCCAGGCTCGGTTAATTTCATTAATTCTGGATGAGCGAATGCCCCAAAAGCTACACCTACAGCTAATCCTTCAGGAATATTATGTAATGCAATTGCTAAAATAAGAAGCTCTGTTTTTTTTAAATCAGTTTTTGGTCCTTCTGCTTTTTTAATATCATCAAATAAATGTAAATGAGGTATTTTCTTATCTAAAAAGTATATGAATAATGCGCCAAGGAAAAAGCCTACTGCTGGAGCAAACCACTTTGGTAATGATGATATTCCTTCAATTTTTTGGACTTGAGCAATATCAATAGCAGGTGATAATAATGACCAAAAGCTTGCTGCTATCATAACTCCACCAGTAAAACCAAGGCACATATCTAGAACTTTTCTATCAGCAGTTTTAAAAAAGAATACTAGTGATGCTCCAATTGCAGTTAATATCCATGTAAATAAGCCACCAACAAGCGCCATAAGTATAACTCCATATTTTGGTCCTCCATATTCTTTAATAGAAAGAAAAAATTCTATTAAATAATTATCAACAAGAAATTCCATAATTTTTCATTTTTTTTTAGATTTGTAAATATAGAAATATAAATTTCATGTATTACATTTTTTTAATATTATCAATCTTTAATAAGATTTTTCTTCCAAGATTATATAAGTATAAGATGAAAGACTTTAGTAAATATCAATTTATATTATTAGGTTTTAAATATTGGGTAACAAAAAATTATTTAAAATATAAAAAATGAGAAAAAATATATTTAAAAATGCATTAACTAAAATGTTAGGTATTGATTTTCCTATTATTGTCGCTCCTATGTTTTTAGTTTCAAATTCTAAAATGTTAATTGAGGCAGGTAATTCAGGAGTTACAGGTTGTGTGCCAGCAATGAATTATATAACTATTAATGAATTTGAATTAGCTATTAAGGATGTAAAAAATCATTCAAAAGGTCCCATGGGTGTTAATTTGATAGTAAATAAGTTTAATCCTAAAATGATTAAACAATTAAAGCTTTGTATAGATTTGAAAGTCGATTACATTATAACCTCTTTAGGTAATCCAAGTTCTGTTATTAAAGCTTGTAAACCTAAGGGTATTAAAGTTTTTTGTGATGTTGTTGATTTAAAATATGCAAAAAAAGTAGAGGCTTTAGGTGCTGATGCAATAATTGCTGTTAATAATAGAGCTGGTGGTCATCTTGGTCCAATGCCCCCTGAGGAACTGATACCTCTTTTAGTTAAAAATTGTAATATACCAATAATCTCAGCTGGGGGAGTTTCTACTAGTTCTGAATTAAAGTCAGTTTTAGAACTTGGAGCATCTGGAGCTTCAATAGGTTCTCCATTTATAGCTACTAATGAAGCTGAAGTGTCTCAAGAATATAAACAAGCTATTGTTGATTATGGTGCTGATGATATTGTAGTGACAGACAGAATAAGTGGTTCAAAATGTACAATTATTAATACTCCTTATGTTCAAACCCTTCCCTTAAAAGCAAATAGCTTTGAGAGATTCTTATTTAAAAATAAATGGTTAAAAAAGTATTTTAAAATGTTTAGATGGGCTAAAGGAACACAAATGTTTAAAAATTCCGCTTTTGCTGCCACGTATAAAACAGTATGGTGTGCAGGTCCCTCTATTGAAGGTGTTAAATCCATCCGATCTGTTTCTCAAGTTGTTTCAGACCTTACTGATGGTTTTTCTATGACCTAGGGTGAAAGTTATTTATTTCTTCTTTTAAATATTTTGTATCTAAGTGTGTATATATTTCTGTAGTAGTTATATTAGAATGACCAAGCATTTCTTGAACCGCTCTTAAGTCAGCTCCCCCTTCAACTAAATGAGTTGCAAATGAATGTCTGAAGGTATGAGGGCTAATATTTTTTTTTATTCCTGCTTTTTCACAATTCTCTTTCACAATATTGAAAACCAAAACTCTACTAATTTTTTTTCCTCTTCTGTTTAAAAATAAATAATCAGTATTTTTTTTATCAATTTTTATTTTTGATCTAATTTCATTAATATAATTTTTAAAATAAGTAATTAGACGATTATTTACAGGAGTAATTCTTTGTTTATTTCCTTTTCCTATTACTTTAATATATTCGTCACTAAAATTTATTTCCGAAATTTTTAGATTAATTAATTCAGAAACCCGTAGTCCACATGAGTATAAACACTCAATTATTGTTCTGTTTCTTTCTCCATTATCTAGACTCAAATCTATTGATTGGATTATTGTGTCAACTTCTTTTATACTTAAAACTACAGGTAGTTTTTTTTCTAATTTTGGAGAGTATATTTCTAAACTAGGATTATCTTTTATTTTGTCATCAAAAATTAAATAATTATAAAAGCTTTTTATACTTGATAGGATTCTAGCTTGAGTTCTTGAAGATTTCTTCTCATCATTTAAAAAGTTAATATACTTGATTAAATCTTTTCTTTTAACCACTAAGGGTTTTTTCTTAAAAAAAAATGAAAAACTTTTAATGTCTCTTATATACGCGTCAACAGTATTTTTTGAAAGACCTCTTTCTATAGATAAATAGATATTAAAGTCCTTTATAGCTTTGTTCCAATCCATTTTTTATCTTTATCATAAGATAGTAAACATATTATGAAAATCATTATTATAAATGGACCAAACCTTAATTTACTAGGTAAAAGAGAGACTAATATTTATGGTAATGAAAGTTTTGAAGATTATTTAGATGTTTTAAAAGAAAAATTCCCCAACTTCCAAATTGATTATTTTCAATCAAACCATGAAGGTGAAATTATTGATAAAATTCATTACTCTGATGAAAATTATAATGCAATATTAATTAATGCAGGAGGTTATTCTCATACATCAGTAGCAATATTTGATGCTATTAAAGCTATTTCTTGTCAAGTAATAGAGATTCATATTTCTAATATATATTCAAGAGAAGATTTTAGAGCTAAATCACTTTTATCTTCTGCTTGTAAATCAGTTATTTGTGGTTTTGGGTTAAAGTCTTATTATTTAGCCTTAGAGAGCCTGAGGTGTTAATTTTTTTTGTTATTATCTTCATATAAATATTTTTTCATATATATTTGTATTGCTTTTGAAAACGGTCTGGTAGTTCAGTTGGTTTAGAATACCTGCCTGTCACGCAGGGGGTCGCGGGTTCGAGTCCCGTCCAGACCGCTAATAAAAAGAAAAAAGCCTCCGTTTGGGGGCTTTTTTATTATTATAATAATATAAATGAAATGATATTTTATAATTTTATTTTATGAAAAATTTATTTTCCAAAAAATCTATAAAAGAATACAAAAAAATATATAGAGAAGAGGGTTTTAAGGCACTTTTTAAAAAGCTAGGTTGGAAAGTTTTTATTATTATACTTCTGTATTATTTAATAAGAGATTTAATATTATATGTTTTGCTCCTTTATTTTTATTTGATTTCTTTTCAAGCTTAGGGTTGTCAAAAATTTCTAGTTATAGTATAATTTTATTTTTTGTTGTTCTTTTAATTTCTTTTTTAATACACTATTTTAACAGTAATTTTAGAATAAAAATATTAAGAATAGCATCTTTTTTGGGATTATTAGCTGTATTGTTGGGTGCATTTGGTGCACATGGTTTAAAAGAAATTTTAATTAACACAAATCATATTTATAAAACAGCTTCTTTTTATCATTTTACATCAGTTTTTCTAATGTTTTTTATGGCACTCCTAGATAATTATTTAGATTATAAATATTTAAAAATATCTTTTTTACTTTGTTTTTTTGGAGTAATTATTTTTTCAGGATCTCTGTATTTACTTAGTATAACAAATATTAAAATACTCGGTGCAATAACTCCAATTGGTGGCTTATTTTTAGCTTTTTCTTTTATTTCTATGTTTGTTGGATTTAAATTAAAATCCTAACAGATTAGAAATGCTATCTCCCCATATAAGACAAACACATAGAATAATTGAATATAAAGCTTGTAGGCCTATAGTTTTCCAATTTGAGTCAACTAGACTTCTTTTATCATAATGGTTTAGTATATGTTTAAATATACTCAAACCAAATAATAAGCAAAATATAGTTGGAATTAAAATAGATAGATTTTCTAATTTATCATACAAATAAAAAGATGAACCAACTGCTAATAATAAAAATACAAGATAAATCCATCTACTTGCTTTTTTTCCAAAAGTAACTACTAGGTGGTTTTTTCCAGTTTTAGCATCACCTTTCATATCAGGGAACTCATTAATTAGTAATATGTTAGTGGTTAGTGTTCCTAAAGGAATCCCTAATAATAAACAATTTAAAAAATGATCACTTTCTGTAAATACACCTTCAAACATAGCAAACCCCAACCCAAGAGTCAAAAGTGGGCCAAAGGCAAGGAAAATAGCAATTTCACCAAGTCCTCTTCTTGCAACTAGTCTTAATGGCCTTGCTGTATAAAAATAACCTAAAAATAAACCGGCTAGTGCAATTTGAATGACACTAGAAGTGTTTGCTGAATCTACTTGTGATAAAATAAAAGCTCCTATTGATAAAGCAATTAGAGTTAAAATTATTGCTAAGTTTCTAGTCCCAGTTAAAGTTATAAGGCCTAATTCTATCGCTCGACTCCCTCCAGATACTTGTTGAAAGTATTCTGCATTTGCCTCATCTGTTCCGTCTTTTACATCAAAGTAGTCATTAAACACATTTATACCTAAATGCGCTAGTAATATCCCTAGTACTGTTAAGCCAAATATAGACCATGAAACATCTTCTATGCCTTCTCCAAAAAAGTATGCTCCAACCACAAATAATGGAAGTAAAGATGCTGATGTAAATGGCATTCTTGTTATTGCCAAACCTTTTATCATCTTTGTTGAAAATTTAATGGGAACGTGAACCTCTTTGTCTATAACTTCAGTAACACCACAATAACCTGTTTGTGGTTGATCTTTTCCATTTGAAAATGTAGGAGTGATTCTTATTTTTGCATTAAATTTTTCACCATTTTTTTTTATAAAACAGGTTTCTCCAATATATTCACCTTTTTTAACAGCTGTATCTAGCCAGCCTGCAACATTTTGTAAAACTATTTCTCCAGGAGAAAATAATGAAACACGTTTAATTCCTATTAATTCTTCTTTTTTGTAACCAAATATTTTTTCAGCGCCTTCATTCATTGTTTCAATTACACCTTCCATATCACATGTTATAGTACTTCTTACTTTTTTTTCAC
>CABYOB010000020.1 GCA_902520385.1 uncultured Bacteroidota bacterium | reverse complement strand
AAACGTAAACTCTTAACGAAAAAAACTATTATTTATTTATAAAAATGGTTTTTAATTCAAATTAAAAATATGAACCAGGGGGATACTTCAAGTGATTGGCATGTTGTTGATTTGAAAAAAAAAATTTCAAAACCAAAATCAACTAAGTCTTTTCAAAAGAAACCAAGTTGGTTAAGAGTGAAATTACCTGTCGGTGAAAAGTTTACGAAATTGCGTTCTATTGTTGATAAACATAATTTACATACTATTTGTGAAAGTGGTCATTGTCCTAATATGGGGGAGTGTTGGGGGGCTGGAACGGCTACATTTATGATTCTTGGTAATATTTGTACAAGATCTTGTGGCTTTTGTTCGGTTTCAACTGGAAGGCCTAAAAAAGTAGATTGGTCTGAATCAGAAAAAGTGGCTAATTCAGTTTCTTTAATGAATATAAAGCATTGTGTTTTAACATCAGTTGATAGAGATGATTTAGAGGATGGTGGTTCTATTCTATGGGTTCAAACAATTGAGGCAATTAGAAGATTATCTCCAGAAACTACGATAGAAACTTTAATACCAGACTTTAAAGGTAATAAGTTGAACTTAAATAGAATTATTTCTGTTCACCCTGAAGTGGTTTCTCATAATATGGAAACAGTTGAAAGATTGACTAGAAGTGTTAGAGTTCAAGCTAGTTATTCTAGAAGTTTATCAGTTTTAGAGTATTTAAAGAAATCTGGTTTAAGAAGAACTAAGTCAGGAATTATGCTTGGTTTAGGAGAAAATGATTCTGAAGTTTTAAAATCAATGAATGACTTAATTAATGTTGGTGTAGATATTTTAACACTTGGGCAATATTTACAACCCACTAAAAAACACCTTCCAGTTGAAAAATTTGTTTCCCCAGAAAAGTTTTTATTTTTCAAAGAGAAGGGTATTGAAATGGGATTTAAATATGTTGAAAGTGGGCCATTAGTTAGATCCTCATATCACGCAGAAAAACATTTATTTTAGTACTATGATTAGAGTTGCTATTAACGGTTTTGGAAGAATTGGTAGAACTTTTTTCAGATCTATTATAGATAACCCAAATTATAAAATAGTTGCAATTAATGATTTAAGTGATGTTAAAATCTTAAGTCATTTATTAAAATATGATTCAATCCATGGTATTTTTCCTTTTAAAGTTTCATGTGATAAAAAAAATTTATTTGTTAAAAATGAAAAAATACCAGTTTTAAATTATTCTCAAAATGATAAATTACCTTGGGGAAATTTATTAGTTGATTTAGTAATTGAAGCGACAGGTAAGTATTTGACGAAGAAATCAGCTTTTAATCATATTAAGTCTGGTGCTAAAAAAGTCATCATAACTGCCCCTTCAAAGGAAAATTCAATAAAGACAGTTGTTTTAGGCGTTAATAATAATGTTATAAATAACTCAGATCAAATTATTTCAAATGCATCGTGTACAACTAATTGTGCAGCTCCAATGATAAAAATTTTAAATGATTCTTTTGAAATAGAAAAGGCATATGTTACAACTATTCATTCATATACAACAGATCAAAATTTACATGATTCTAATCATCATGACTTGAGAAGAGCTCGCTCTGCACCTAACTCTATTATCCCGACTACAACAGGTGCCGCCAAAGCATTATCAAGTATTTTTCCTAAAATAAAAATAGGAGGTTGCGGAATTAGAGTTCCTGTTTCTAATGGTTCGTTAACAGACATCACTTGTATAGTAAGGAAAAAAGCAACTGTATTAGAGGTGAATAGCCTTTTTAAGGAAGCCTCAAATGGTTTTTTTTCAGCAATTTTATCTTATACTGAAGACCCAATTGTTTCTGTTGATATTTTATCTTCACCTTTTTCTTGTGTATTCGATTCTAAATTAACTTTTTGTTTAGACAATATGATTAAGGTAGTTGGTTGGTATGATAATGAATATGGTTATTCTAATAGATTAATTGATTTGTCAGACATATTATTTAGAAATAAGTCTTAATAAATTGATTTAATAAATTTTCTGACTCTTTTGCTTCAAAACATTTTTTTTCTATAAATTCTTTCATAGTTATTCCTAGTATTTTATTTATATAATGAGGATATGCTTGCATTCTGTTTTTTAAATCTTCTAATCTTAATTCAGGGTGAAATTGCGTGCAATAAATTGGTTTTTCTTTAAAACAAAATGCCTCTATTTTGATTTTTTCTGAGTATGCTAAAATAATAGAGTTTTTAGGTTGTGTAATAACAATATCTTCATGTCCCATTTGACAGAAAAAAGAGTCTGAAAGGCATTGGAATACAGGATCTTTTTTTCCTTCTTTTGTAAGAGTTAATTTAATAGTTCCTAGTTCTGCTAATTTTAAGTCATTAATTACATTGCTACCCATAGCTTTAGCCATAGCTTGAAAGCCCCAGCATGATGCAAAAGTTGGCTTTGAAGTTTCATGCAGTAGTCTCATGAGGTCTAATGTTTGTTTCATAAAACTTCCTCCTTTTGCAATAGAGTAGTCACCACTTCCTCCCACTAAAACAACGTCAAATTTTTTTATAATTTGAGGAGTTATGATTTTTCTTGTCACATCAATATTTGTAATGTTTTCAGATTCTAAATTTAGGATTCTTTTAAAGCAATCTAATTCATTTTTTATCATAGGATCGTTTAACTTCCTAGCTTGAATAAGTAAAAATTTTAATTTATTTTTCATTTTGAACTATATAAAACCCTTCATTTCCTTGCTCTTGATATAGTGGCATTAATATTCTTCCATCATATTTGGATAATATTTCACCATTTTTATCATAAGCTAATAAGTCTCCTTTTTTTATTTTTTGAAAATTAATTACGTTAGGTTTCATAATGAAATTATCAGACTTAGTAATTTGATGAATATATTTCACTTTATATGTTTTGCATTTTTTTGCAATATTTATTTTTTCTGCAATTGAATTAGGAACGTCTTCATTTTTAATTATTTTGCATTTTTCTAATATTCTAAAAATTCCCATTTCATGATTATGAACTGATGCAGGATCCCCAATTGTCCCTCCTTCAAAAACAATGGATGTTATTCCTTTTGAGTTATAATATTCAGAAAAAGAACCTTTTACTTTACTGAATAATTTAGTTATGATGGGTATTTTTATTGCAGAGGCAATGTTGTGTTCATTTTCATTGTTTATGATAGTAAATAAACCATTTGTAGATGAGGTGTTATGAAGATCTATAATAATTATATTTTTCTTTTTTTTATCATTAATAATGACATCAAGTATTTCGTGTATTTTTTTTAATTCTTTGTGTTCTTGTTTAGTACTTATTTTTTCCTTTTTAATTTGGTTTACAATTTTTTGTTTCCAAATCCTGTTTAAATCTATGTCTATGAATCTTTCTTTTTTTTCTATAGCTTTTAGATTTCCTTGAATTGCTATAATATTACCAGATATTTCAATAGATTTTTTTTCTAAATAATTAAATACTTTTTTAAGCGCTTTTTTTCCAGATAATTCATTACCGTGAATTCCACACATAAATATTATAGTTTTCCCTTTTTCACCACTATGATAATTTCCAATTATACGATCTTCATTTTTTAAAATTTTTTGCTTAGATATCAATTTAGGGGAATCAAATTCATATTGAAGTAATAATTTTTTTTGTAGCATTCCAATAAATAAGTCATTCTCAACAACAGGAAGCATATGTGTTTCATTTTTTTTCATCAATTTTAATGCAGTAGATATTTTTTCATTTGGCCTTATGGTTATTGGATTTTTTATCATTAAATCCTTAACAAGGATTTCATTTTTTCTTTTAATATTATTTTTCTTTTCAAGAATTTTTTGAGTTAGTTCACCGGTTATTTTCCCATTAATATTAACAACAATAATATAATTGTGTTTTTTCCACTCATTAATTTTTAGTGCTAAAGAGAAGGGTTCGTCTTCTAGAATAGAATATATATATCTATCCATACATTCTTCCACTAGTAAATTGGATGGGTTATTTATTAATATGCTGTTTTTTGCCAATTCCCATTTATGTACAGGGATATTGTTTTTTTGATTTTCTATTATTTCTGAAGTGATTGAGCTGAGAGCATTTTGGTTTGATATTTTTTTAGATAATAAATCAAAAGAATCAATCATCCATCTTGAACCGGTTTGTCTTTTTAATGCTCTTTCTTTAATTATATTTAAATATCTGTCAATATCTTTCGGGTTTATATTTATGCTGGAAAGTCCAATAGCTGCCTTTGGAATCAAGTCATTTAGAATTAATTTCCTAGCATCTATTCTTTTTCCATTATACCATTTGAAGGTAGCATCTATACCTTGTTGCGCTGCTGAGTAAAAATTAGTTTGTGCGTCGTCAAACTCCATAATTTCAGAAATATTTGATATTTCACTTTCTTTGTAAAAAATCATTAGACCTAACCAAAATGCGGAATTTGCTACTTCATCAATTATAGTAGGTCCTGCCGGAAACATTCTTGACTCAATTCTTAAGCTAGGTTTTCCTTTATAAATACCATAACATGGTCTATTCCATCTATAAACAGTTGAATTATGTAAAGATAAAGCATCTAGTTTAGGTTGTTTTGAATTTAGTTTTTTGATTTTTGTTAATGATTTTAAAAGAATTTTATATCTAATTATGTCTTCTTTAAAAATTTCAATTATAGATTTATCTACCCATTTATTTCCAAATGTAACTCTTGGTAAAGTTCCTGGATGATAACTTCCAATTACTCTTGTGTCAGTAGATTGTTGAAAGACGGCTATTCTTGTTTCATGCCACAGTCTTTTTCCAAATAAAATAGGGGAGTTTGTACTTACTGCCAAAACAGGTCCGGAGATAAGTTGTGAAATGTTGTACATTCTTGAAAAATCTTTAGGGCCAATTTGTAAATGAAATTGATAACCTGTATTGCAACCTTCTACAAGTGGCGAATCGTGTTCAAAAACTAATTCATCAACTCCTCTTATTCTTAATTTATAATTCTTGCCTCTTATTTTATTTATTGACTCACATAATTCAAAATACCTTGGGTTTGGTGTAATGTTTTCAAAACGCAAATCATGCTTTCTTACTGTTGGTAATATTCCTGTTAATATAACTTTAGCATCATGTTTTTCAGCACAATTATTAACTAATTGCATTTTTTTAAGTAGAGTCTTTTCAAGATTCCTTAAACAAGATTTATTAATATCTAAAGGCTCTACATTTAGTTCCATATTAAATTTGGCAATCTCAGTGACAAAACCTTCATTTTGAATTTCTTTTAATATTTTTCTATTAATAGGGTTGGCTCTGAAGTTATTATCTAACACACAGAATTCTTGCTCCGCTCCAATTCGTCCGTAATCCTCTAATTGTTCAGTGTCAATTAATTTTTCTAGCAAATCAAGTTCTTGAGTTAATCTTTCAATGAATTTGAGGTTTTTCTTCATTATGTTAGGTGTTTATTGCTTAGGTATTTATTGCTAATATAAAAAATGGAGATTAAATTTCTGATAGCATTTTTTTAATTGTTTCTTTTTTGTAATTGCATATGTAATTTTTATAATTAAACTCTTGTTCATTTAAATGAACAAGAAATAATCCATTAACTTTTACATTATAATAAGACTCTAAAATATATTGATACATTGATAATTGTAAATTATAATGATTGAAATTACAATCATCCATACTTTTTAAAGGAAACTTAATTCCTTTTCGGGATCTATTAAAAGACTTCTTACTTATCTTTTTGTTTGTTTTCCAGTCAATTATTGACACATGGTTTTTTTCTTTATTAAAAATTATTAAATCAATAGTGCCAGCAAGCTTTAGTTCTTCTGAGTATATAATTACCTCAGAAGCTAAAATGTTAGTTTCTTTTAAACATTTATTTTTAATAAAGTTAATACCTTGGGTTGCTTTTAAATCTAACTTATTAAATTCATTATCATTTATCTCGCAATTTGAGTTAATAAAATCTTCAATTTGTTTGTGAACAATTGTGCCACGGTCTCTTCTTTTATTCCAACTATTTATTAATTCTTCTACACTCATTCCTTTATATTTAAAGTGTGTTTGAGTAAGTTTTTTTGCAATATTTTGTTCGTCAAATGGTTTAAAAAATGTATGAATAAACTCTGTAACGCTTTTAAATTCAATATTAGAATTAGAAAGAGAATATGTGTGACTTTCTTCTTCTAAGGAAATTAACTTACTTTTATTTAGTATTTTATCTAACATGTTTAACTATTTTTTTCAATATAATAAGCTTTTTTTAATAAATACTGTATTGCTATTTTTTTTCAATTTTACAGTTTTGTGCTCTCAAGTCCCTGAAGAAAATATTGTTTTGGATGAAATTGAATTAATTTCTAAAATGTCGTATGATTCAAAACAATATTTTTTTTATAAGAATAAAGTTATTAAAGTCTATCATTATGTTGATACATTAAAAAATATAATTTCAGAAATAGATGATACGTTATTAACATTTTCAAAAAAGAGATTGCAAAAAAAAGTAATAAAAGGCTATAAGAAAAAATTAATGGAAAGATTTATGAATGATGTTAAATCTCTGACTAGAAAAGAGGGTGTTATTTTGTCAAAATTAGTTTTTAGAGAATTTGGTTTTTCTGTTTATGGTATCATTAAAAAATACAATGGAGCTTGGAGTGCTTTTTGGTGGCAGAATTTAGCAAAATTATATGATGGTGATATAAAGTCAAATTTTAATCCAAAAAAAAATAAAGAAGATTTTATAATAGAAAAAATAATAAGAGATTACATTGAGTGAATATTTATCTAAATCTAGATGAAGTTTTTTTATTTTTCAGTCCTTCAGAGTAGTCATAAAATCCTTTGCCAGATTTTACACCTAATTCTTTATTTTTCACCATTTCTGTTAATAGTTTGCAAGGTTTGTATTTTTCATCATTAAAGCCTTCATACATCACATTTAAAATAGACAGACATATATCAAGTCCAATAAAATCAGCTAAAAATAAAGGTCCCATAGGATGAGACATTCCCAAAATCATTACAGTATCAATTTCATGTACTCCGGAAACCTTTTGTTCTAGCGTTAAAATGGCTTCATTAATCATGGGCATTAAAATTCTATTAGCAACAAATCCAGGTGCGTCATTTACAAACACAGGAACTTTATTAAGTTGTTTGGAGAGATTCATTATTGTGTCAAATGTTTCATTTGAAGTTTTTTTTCCTTTGATAACTTCAACTAATTTCATTATAGGTACAGGGTTCATGAAATGCATGCCGATTACTTTATCAGGCCTGTTAGTAGCTTGAGCTATTTCAGAAATAGAAATAGAAGATGTGTTACTTGCTAATATGGTTTCGTTCTTACATAAACTATCTAGTTCTTTAAATATTTTTAGTTTAATGTTTTTTGATTCAGTTGCTGCTTCAATTATTAAGTCGCTATTTTTCACGTCACTTCCCATGTCATTATAAAAATGAATTTTAGAAATAATACTCTCTTTATCTTCATGAGATATTTTCTCTTTTTTTATCATTCTATCAAGGTTTTTAGAAATTTTTATTTTAGCATTATCTAAATTCTCTTTAGAGATGTCAATTAGGTATACTTCAAAGCCTTGTTGAGCGAAGCAGTGTGCTATTCCATTGCCCATTGTTCCTGAGCCTATAACAGATATTTTTTTCATAATTTTATTTTCCTCTTCCTTGTAATACAATAATTAAAGTATATGCAAGAACTTTTATATCGCTAAATATAGAGAGATTTTCTATATATATTATATCATATTTTAATCTTTCAATCATTTTTTCTACGTTATCTGCATATCCATATTTCACCATTCCCCATGAAGTAATCCCAGGTCTTATTTTAAATATTAATTTATAATGAGGAGCTTTAGTAATGATTTTTTTTATAAAATATTCTCTTTCTGGTCGAGGTCCTACTATTGACATTTCACCAATAAGTACATTGTAAAATTGAGGAAGTTCATCAATTCGATATTTTCTCATGATTTTTCCCCATTTAGTAATTCTTTTGTCATTTTCTTGAGTTAATTTTGGATTCCCGTCCGATTCCGCATCAATATACATAGATCGGAATTTTATTATTTCGAATAATTTTCTATTTATTCCTGCTCTTTTTTGATAATAAAAAATGGGTCCTTTGGAAGATACTTTTATTAGAATGGAATTTATTATAAAAAATGGAATTAAAAGAGTTAAAATTATTAATGATACAACTACATCTAATAACCTTTTTATAAATGATTCAGAAGTATTCATTGAACAAGGTAAAATTTCAGTAAAAGGTATACCATGTATAGATGACATTTTTACATTTCCGGAAAGTAAGTCGCTTTTGTTTGGAATTATTTTTGCTATTACATTATGAAAGTTTAGTTCATATAGTATAGTCTCCGTTGACTTTAATTCTGTGTTTTCTAATGCTAATATTGCTTCATCAACTTCATAATTTTTGAGTATTTTTGTTAAATCTGACAAAGTGCCTAAAGTTTTCAATTTATTAGATAAAAGATTATTGCTGTTAACGGAATTTTTAACTATTCCTATAATTTCATTTCCAGTAGACTTGGGTGCATTTGTTATTTCATTGAAAATATTAATAGCTTTTTCAGAAGATCCAATTATTATGGTCTTAAATCCGATTTTACCTTTTTTTATTTTTTTTACAATATTGTTTGTTAAAATATATCTGAAAAAAAAAGTTAAGCAGAAATGAGTTGTGAATAAAAATAAGATAGATTTATAATAGTATTTATAATTTTTATGGTATTCAATATCGTCAATAATTAGAAAAAAAAATATTATTATGCAGCCAACTATACTTTGAGAAATAGTTTTATAAAACTCTTGTATTCTAGAGGTTCTATATACATTTTGATATTTTCCAAAAAAGATATAAAGAAATATCCAAAATATACAAATTGCAATACTTCCTTTAATTAAAGAAGTGTCTTGGATTTCAAAAACTTGTTCTTCTAGATTTTTTCTATACATGAAAAATAAAACCCAACTACCAAGTGCAGTTAAAGTATCAAAAAGTATAAATTTGAATGTTTCAGATTTGGATTTCATTAAAAAACAACTTTTATGTTATCAAGGTATACGCACCCCCCTGAGTTATTTTCTATTATATCGCTTTCCATATAAATTTGAAATGTTGAATTGGGAATGTTAGGTATAATTAATTGACTTAAGTTTATATATATTTTTTTCCAATCATCAGATCTATATATTTTCATGTGTTCAGTTTTATCTTGCAAATTCCCATTTTTCACTATTCCTATTTTAAAGTTGACGGATGTTTTAAAATTCATTTCGAGAAAAACATATTCAGGGAGTCCATTAAAGGAGAAGTTATCAATTGTGATAATTTGGAATGAGTTATTTGTTTCATCAACACAAATTGCACATGACTTTTCTCCTAGAAAAACTTCGGTGCTTTGAGTAAATGGAATAGTATCACTATTTTCTGTTTCTTGAAACATGTTCCCTAACTCAAATTCGCCTTGTGTTAAAAATTTAAATTCAGCTTCTTTGTAACTTGTTACTGGGTTTATAACTTGATTTTCTTCTGGGTTTGTTGTTTTAGAAATGAACTCATAACTATTGTAAAATGGATAAATCATTCTGCTTCCTGAAATTCCATTTTCTTTTATTCCAGGCGAAATTCTAACAATATTATCTTTTTCTTCCAGATCCAAAATTGGTATATCTGATGGGGTTTCAAATGCTCCTATGAAGTTTCCATTAAATGTAACCCAAGCGTCGGTTATATTTGTAGATTCGTTTTCATAACCCTCAATATTTTCAAAAGAAAAATTTTGAATTGATAAAAAAGATGCTTGATGAGACTCTTTTTTACATGAAAAAATAAAAAACAAACTGACTAAAAATAAATTTCTCATTATGTGCTCTCAATTTTATTCATAATAATACTACATTTTTCAGCTTCACTTAATGAAATAGTGTTTTCTTTTTTATTTAATATGCA
>CABYOB010000019.1 GCA_902520385.1 uncultured Bacteroidota bacterium | reverse complement strand
TTAGTCTCAGAAAGTAGTTGGTTTTTCCAAACTAATGATAGAAATGATCCAGGTAAAAATTCGTATGAAAAAGAAAAGTCAATATTCCATGAATTAAAATTTATGTCAGAGTCTATAATATTGGTATTAGTCTGACTTAAAGTGCCATCTTCTTCCAGAATATAAAATTTTTTGTTCTCAAATCTGGACCAATAATGTCGTAGGATTATATTAGCGAATATTTTTTTGTTAATTGCATAATCTATCATTAGTTTATTTGTAAATGTTAATTGGTCTCTTTTAGAAAAAAAAATATTTTCATCTACTTCATCAATATAACCAAACTGGTTTTTCTCATTTTCTTGGACATATATATAAATTACAGATAGGTGATCATTGAATCTGAATCTTGGTGATATCCTTAAATATAATTTATTGTTATTATTTTCTTCTGTATATTTTATTCCAACTCTTGTGTCAAGAGCAAATCTTTTTCTGTAATCACTAGAACTGTAAAATGAAGAATTTAATTTAGGAGGTCTAATAAAAACTTGATTTTCTGTTCTTGCTTCATTATAGTCATGTTCTTCAAAATTATATCTTAAACTTAGTCCAGTGGATAAACGGTTTTTCCAAATTATATTTGTTTGACCTTTTATTGCTACTTCTTTATATGCAATGGGTTTGTAAAGCATTTCATGGTCGATGTCTATTGTGTAGTTACTTTTAAGCATTAAATTGGTTGGTTTAAAAATATAGTAGCCCAGTGTTAATTTGTTACTAATTTCATTATTGTCATATAAAAACCCCATATCATTATGATCATATTTATCACTTTCTATATTGTTTGATAAATTAAATTTAAATTTACCTTGGATTTTTTTAAATGACAATGAAGAATTAAACCCATTTTTTTTTTCAAAATTTTCTTTCACATTACTTATGTTTATTTTTGAGCCTATTTCATATTTGTTATTATTATCAACAGCTTTAATTAAAAGAGAACTTACGTTAGATTTTTTATAGTTTTTTTCAAATCTGTTTACATTTGTGTTTGTGAAAGTAATACTGGAATTTTTATTAAATGTTTGGTCTATTACAAATAAGTTATAGTTTGTGAATGGTTGTAATAATTCCTCTCTACTAGATTTCAGGATATTATCCATATCTACTTCCTCACTTTCAATTATAACATATGTTTTATTTGTAACAGCGTTAAATATTCCAAGAGCCAAGCCATTTTTATTTCTTCCTGAAATTTTTGTAGCATTTAATATTCCAATCGAATTGGGGTTATTGATAATTTCTTCATTGTCATTTATTTCAATTGTTGATGCTTGACCAATTCTTCTAGAGTAGAATAAGCCAGCTTTATTGAATAACTCAACACCTTCAGTGAAAAAAGATCTATTTTCATTATACCTTATTTCATATGGAGAAGTATTTAATACATAGTCATCACTTCTTGTTTGACCAAAGTCAGGAATAAGAGTCATGTCTAATGTAAAGTTTTCACTAATACCATATTTTAAATCTAGACCACCATTAAAATATGTTTCAGTATTATTATCATAATTTTCTAAATAAAAGCTAGTATATGGATTAAAAGATAATCTTATTGGTGGAGTAATATTATTAATACCAACTAATCTTCCATCTTGATTGGATTTTATTTCTTGTTCTATGTCAACGAAGTTCCATGAGTAAAATTCTCTATATCTTCTTATCCCTCTTACCATATTTAAACCCCATTCTTGATTGTCTTTTCTAGGAAACCTAATGGCTGAATAAGGTATTTTTATTTCTATAAACCACCCTGTGTTATTTTTTGTTATTTCACTCTCCCAAACTGCATCCCAATTCATGTCTAAAGATTGACCATTAAAAATGCCATCAAACTGCACACCTGCTGCCGTAACACCAAAATTAAATTGATTTATACCATCATTAAAAGGATTAAGCCATATCTCAAACATATCAGCATTTTTATTTTTATCATCCCGTGCTCCTAATTCTTCTAAAATTAAATGTGCATTTTCATCAAATAATTTGACTCCAAAATAAATGGCATTATTATCATATAAAATATAAACTTCTGATTTTTCTTTAATTCTCTCTAGTTTACCATTATATGGTTCAGTCATTATAAATTCTTTAGCAGGGTTTAAATTTTTCCATATATTTTCGTTTAGGATACCATCAATTTTTGGAGGATTTTGAATTCTTTTAGCAGAAACTACTTTTTTATTTTGCGAACACAAAATAAATGAAGTCATAAAAAATAGTAAAATTACTTTTTTCATTTTATAGTATAAATATAATTTAAAGAGTAGATATTTTAACTAAAAAAACTATTTTTGTTCATCTTATATTTATCATTATGAATTTACATGAATATCAGGCAAAAGAAATACTTTCAAAACATGGTGTGCGCATTCAACGTGGCTATGTGGCAGAAAATTTGAATTCTGCTATTTCTAATGCAGAAAAACTGTCTAAAGAAACAGGAACTTCATTTTTTGTAATTAAAGCTCAGGTACATGCTGGGGGAAGAGGAAAAGGTGGAGGGATTAAATTAGCAAAAAATTTAGAAGAGGTTAAGGTTCATGCCAGTAATATATTAGGCATGAATTTAATTACTCCTCAAACTAGTAGTTTAGGTAAAAAAGTAAATCAAATTTTAATTGCTGAAGACGTGTATTATCCTGGTGAAAGTGAAATAAAGGAAATTTATATTTCAATTCTTTTAAATAGATCTACAAGTACAAATATGATTGTATATTCAAGCGAGGGGGGTATGGATATTGAAGAGGTAGCTGACAAAACACCTGAAAAGTTATTTAAAGAAGAAATAAACCCAATTTTAGGATTAACAGAAAGTCAATGTGAAAAAATTGCAAATAATTTAGATTTAATAGGTGAATCTCACAATGAAATGAAGTTATTTGTGAAAAATTTATATCAAGCTTATCAAGAGTCTGATGCATCTTTATTTGAAATAAATCCAGTTATTAAAAGTTCAGATAATAAAATTATTGCAGTAGATGCTAAGGTAACTCTTGATGATAATGCAATGTTTAGGCACCCTGATTTTATAAAGTTACGTGACATAAGAGAGGAAAATAAATTTGAAGTAGAAGCTTCTTCATATAATTTAAATTATATAAAATTAGATGGAAATGTTGGGTGTATTGTAAATGGTGCTGGCTTAGCAATGGCCACAATGGATATTATTAAACTAGCTGGTGGTAGCCCTGCTAATTTTTTGGATGTTGGAGGTACTGCTGATGCTAATAGAGTTGAAAATGCATTTAGAATTATATTAAAAGATGATAATGTGAAAGCAATACTTGTTAATATTTTTGGTGGTATAGTAAGATGTGATAGAGTAGCTCAGGGTATTGTAGATGCTTATAAAAACATAGGAGATATATCCATTCCAATTATTGTTAGGTTACAAGGAACAAACTCTAAAAAAGCGAAAGAAATTATTGACCAAAGTGGTTTAAAAGTTCATTCTGTAATTTTGCTTGAAGAGGCCGCTCAAAAAGTAAAAAGTGTTTTAAGCTAAATTTTTTTTAACAATTCCCACGTTTCTTTGAAATTTGAAACATTATTTATAATATAATTTCTTTTTTCTTTCTCCATTTGTAATCTTTGAACAATAGGGTAGTCATTACCTCCTTTTTCACACCTGTCTCCAAAGAAAACAACAGGTCCAATAATTTCATCTAATACTTGAGCTTTATTTTTACCTTTTGGATAAATATCAATTGAAATTTCACCTCCAACACTTGCTTCAAGTAAAGGAAAATGTTTTTCTACTTTTGCACATATTGACTCTCGTTCTCTATATTTTTTATCCCATTCGAAGTATCTTTTTCTAGCTTCTTTTGGGCATTTTCTGCCAATAGTTGAAAAGTTAATAAGACCTATTCTTTGATCTATATGAACATTATATTTTTCAATCCATTCAGATTTATTTAGTTGAGTGTTAAGAAAAGATTTTAATTTCTCATCTAGAGTAAAGTCTATTTTTTTAATTAATTTCCCATTTTCATATACGGCATTTCCACATGATTGGTAACTTTTTTTAACTCTATTCCATATTTCTATTCCTATTTGTTCAATTGTTTTTTCTTTATCAGATCCAGTAACTAAATAAACAGTTTTATTTTCCATCCAGTTTAAAAAAAATTTTTTAAAATTTATGTTAATAGCCGATCGACTTAGTGTTAGAGTTCCGTCTATGTCAAAAAGAAAATTTGTTTTATTTACCACCATTTTGATTTACGATACCAGTAGAACCAGCCCCCAGGTTTATTTTGTCTAATTTCTGAGAATCTATTTCTTTTTCTTACGTATTTATTTTGGTTATTTCCATTGAAGTATATTCCTAAGCTAATTGCATGTGTTCCATTATGAAAAGATGATAATGCAGAGTTTGATATATCATAACTGTATCCTATAAATATGTTTTCTGAATTAACTCCTAACATTGGTACAATTACATTATCACTAGTTCTGTATGAAGTTCCTATCCAAAAATAATCCCAGTAAATAAATTTAATATTTAGATCTAATTGAGGTTTTGTCACCCAAGTGGATTTTAATAAAAATGAAGGGACAATTGATAAAGAATGTGCCCAATCAAATTGAAAATCATATGAAGAGTGTAAAAATAAATGTTGAATTCTTCTGTTTATTGTGTCAACTCCATTTGAGTAGTATTGAGGGTCATTTCCTAAAATATTATTACCAATACTTGTATATTCTGTTTCAGCAAGATTTGCTATAGAAAAACCAAAATCAAATCTATCATTATATAAGTATGCTCCAAAATTAAAATCTATATTAGACCCTTTTTCAATGGTTGCATCATCCCAGATTATGTCTTCTTCATAAGCCCATAATTCCCCATTATTAAGAGTTATTGAATTAAAAACGGGGCTTATAGCTAAAGATAAATTTAAGTTTTCACTGAATTTAAATCTATATGCGTATGTAGCTTGTAAACTTAGACTTTTAACTGCTAGAGTTTGATCTTGACCTACGTAGAAACCAATTGAACTATGATTACTTAGCCCTTTATCAAAAGAAAGTGAATATGTTTTAGGGGCAGGGTCTACTCCATCTTGGATCATGTTTACAGAGCCATTTCCAAACCCTGACCATTGATCTCTATAATTTAATAATAAAATAGAATAATCATTAGTTCCACAAACAGCAGAATTTGTTAAATAAGGATTAAACATATATTGACTATATAGTGGTAGTTGTTGTGCAGAAACACCATTAGAAAATAAATAAGTAATTAAAATAAGTATATATATTTTTTTCATTTAGTTATCTTTTAATCAATACAGCTCCATGCATTGTTTTATTTGCTTCATCATTACAATTAATAATAAAATAGTAAGCTCCCATGGGTAAATTTTCTCCTTCGTAAGTTCCATCCCACATGTTTTCTAAATAATTTCCATTTTTATGTTCATAGATAAGTTGTCCCCATCTGTTATGAATTTTTATTTGAGCATTTGGATAGAATGCGTCAATATTTTCAATAAACCAATTATCATTCATTTGATCTCCATTTGGTGTCATTAAAGTTGGTATTTCAAGGCAATCTTCATTATAGGACTCCAAAATAACAGAACAAGATTCTTCACAACCTAATAAGTCAGTTACAATTATTTCATAGTTTCCAATTTCAAGATTTTCTATAATTAATTGATTTCCCTCTGTTTCAAAAGGTATTAAATCACTACCTCCGTCACAACAACTCTCTCTTATAGAATAATAATATTCTTCTCCGACAGAATTACCTCCGGTAACAGTTAAAATTATAGATCCATTATTTGCATCAACACATGTTGGATTTACATTAGCACAATCTATTTGAAGGTCAGGAGGAGATTCAACCTCTATATATTCAGTTATAATACAATCTGCGTTCTGATTACAGTCATTGACATTCAATGTGTAATCGTCAGCAAACAAATTATATATATTTTGTGAATTACTGTTAAATCCGTTTGCCCCCTCCCATTCGAATGTGTAGTATGTTTCATCATCGCTAGTATTTTCAATACCATCAGGGCCAAAAGAAAACGGATTTCCGCCATTAACATTTACTGTTATCCAACCATCTTGAATGTTTCCTTCAGATTCTTCATAGCAACTAACATTACCAACCCAGTAAGTAACTTCCATTTCAGGGGGAGCGTCAAATGTTAAATTAATTGCTCCATCAGGATTTGTACACCCATTTGCATCATAAATGCCAAATATCCATTCACCTGCACAAATTTGATCTATTATAAATACTTCTGAGTTTGTCGATCCATTAATTTCAATATTATTTTGAATTAGAATATAATTATAAGGTGGTGATCCTCCAAGTACATTAATTTGCATAGATCCATCACAAGCATTTTGACATGATACATCCCATTCACCGCACTCTAGGGGTAATAATTGATAATTAATATCTAAAGCTGAAGGTTCATTTACATATATAGATTCTTGAACAATACAATTAAGATTATCAATAATTGTTACTGTATACCAACCAGGACTTAAATTTTCTATATCTTGAGTAACTTCTCCATTACTCCATTCATATGAGTAGGGAGGTGTTCCTCCATTGATTTCAACGTTTATTGAGCCGTTATTTTCCCCAAAACATTGAACATGTTCAACATCTAAGTTTACTTCAAAATTTCCTGCTGCTATATTAAAGCAAATAGAGTGAACTTCGTTATTTGAGCCATCAAATATTTGACAAGTGTAATCTCCAGGACATAAATTTTCGATTAAGAATGGATTAGTTTCATTCACATTTTCCATCATTGATTCGCCATCACAATTAAACCAATATGGAATATATGTTGCATCTTGTGTTAAATCAAAATTAATTTCAAGTTCTGCGGTTCCATCGCAGTTTTCTGGTACACAGGTGTCAGTATTGTTAATATTAGCCCATTCAATTGGTTGAGGATTGTCTAATACATTAAAGTCCCACGTATTTTGACATCCATTATAATCTGTTATTTGAATTTGATAAGAACCCGGTGATAGTACATTAATAAATCCATTTTCTCCAATTCCAAAACCATTCAAGCTATTTTCATCTAGTTCTTCAATTTCTTCTCCAGTTGAAGTATTTATCCAAATATCTGAATAAGGTGGAGTTCCTCCAGTAATATTAGCGCTAGCTATTCCAGGGCAACCTGAACAAGTTGTAATATCTGGAACTACAACTTCTAATGGGTTTGGTTGATTTACCGTAAATTGTATAGGTAAACTAGTACAATTAGGTTTAATAGTTATATTAGTTACACTTACAGAGTATGTTCCTGCAACTAAATTAGTTGGATCTATTTCTCCCCAATTTATAACGTATATTCCATCTTCTTCATAGATTGGTTGACCATTTGAATAAAGTATAAAATCTTCTATATAGCCATTTTCGCCAAAACAAGGTATATTGTTTCCGTAAGAGTAGTCTGATAATATTATATCTACATTAAGTTCACCATTTGCTAAATAATCAAAACCAATTACATTATCAACAACAAAAGAAGCTTCAGTAACACAGTCATTAAATTGAGAATTATCGTCTGTTACTGTCACAGTATATTCACCTGGAGGAATGTTACTTACAGATTCTGCGATACCAACAATTTGTCCGGTAACACTATTTTCCCAACTATATGAGTAATTTCCTGTCCCGCCTATTACTTCAAGTTCTGCATTTGATGGAATAACAGGGTCAGAGTCACAGTCCATATTATATACAAATAAATCAGTGATTTCAATACAAGTAGGCTCTTGAAGTAAATTAAAAGTTTCCACAATAGGACATTGTGTAATTGTACAGTCAGTTACAATTACAGAGTATGTTCCAGGACTTAGGTCTTCTATACTATATTCATAGACTGTGTTTCCACCTTGATTAGTAGGGTTTCCGCCAGTTTGAGTTAAAATAATATTTTCATTAGAATCTAAAACACCATCTCCATCAAAATCTTCAAACCATTCAATTGTATACATGTTACAGCCATTACTATTAGTTTGAGATCCACCACTTACATCTAAATTAATAAATCCATCCTCAGCTCCACAGCAACTAACAGCAAAACCATTATATGAATCTACAGATGTCTGTGAGTCAACAAGCAACTCATCAAAACTTTCAATTGTAAATGCTTCTTCTGATGAACATCCACAAATATCTTGAATTACTGCAGTATAATTACCAGCTTCTAATATTATAGGATTTTGATCACCATATCCAATAGGGTTTCCATCCCCAACACCATCGCCATCTGTATCTTCATACCAAGTTAAATAACCAAACGGTGCAGGTGGAACTTCATCAAATGAGCCTTCATCACAACCTCCACCATTTAATACTACAGAAGCTTGTCCTGAACAACTTGGGCCTTCTAAATCATTAAATGAGGTTACTGTTACTAGAGGATCATCACTTTGTCCAACAGAGCAGCTAAAGTTATTGATACAGTTGTTTAAGTCTGTTAATTGAACAAAATATGTGCCAGAGTTAACATTGTTATTATCAATTTGTTCATCTATATCTTGGCTATATATTCCATCACCATCAATGTCTTCATACCATATTATATTAAATGGCGGCACACCACCTGAAATATTAACTGAAACTGTACCGTTAGAAAGGCAAGAAGTTGCATCAGTGCTATTACATAAAACACTTACAGGTTCAGGTTCAAGAATTTCAAATTCAAATATTTGAGGGCATTCAGAAGAATCTGTAATCGTTAAAGTATAATTCCCTGCGGATAAGTTAGAAATATCTTCAGTTGTTTCACCATTAGACCATAAATATTCGTAATAAGGGGAGCCATTTTCATCAATAAATGGTTGACCACCTTCAATTGATATATTAATATACCCATTTGATTCTCCGTTACAAGACACATTATAGCTATTAAAATCAGATAATTCAAATGATGATAGTGAAATCCCAGAAGGTTGCGTTATGAAAAATACTGTATCAATTTGACATTGATTTTCATCAGTTACAGTTAGAGAATATATACCAGCTTCTAAATCAAAAATACTAGAAGAATTACTATTAAAGCCATTATTACCAGACCAATCGTAAATATAATTTCCACATCCACCTGAAATTTCTATTTCTATTAATCCATTTGAATTGCCAAAACAATCAATGTTTTGAGAAGAAGTACTTGTAAAAATTAATTCTTCGGGTTCATTTAATTCGATAGAGTCAGAAGCGATCTGACCATTATTAATTGAATTTGCGTCATTTATATTAATTGTAAATATGCCAGCAGACAAATCTATTAAAAAGTTATCTAAAATACCTGGATAAATAATCCCACTATCATCTTGTCCATTTGGAATATTTCCTTCTAAGTTATATTCATAATAGGGATCTCCATTTCCATCAAAAAATGGAGTTCCTCCACCAACATTTAAATTAATTATCCCGGTATTTTCATTATTACAAGCAATTTGATAATTATCACAATTTGAATTTGAGGAAGATAGTTCAACAAATAAAAATTCAGGTTCAGTAATTTCAAATTCAAATATTTCATTACATCCATTCTGATCTGTGATTGAAACTGAGTATAAACCTGCAGTAAGATTCGATATGTCTTCAGAGTTAGCTCCATTAGACCACAAAAAACTATAGCTAGGACTGCCCCCTGAAACAGAGATATCAATAGATCCATCATCGCCTTCGAACCAAGTGACATTAGATATAATTTCACTAATAACTATCGGGTCTGCTGCAGTTAAATCTTGAGTTACATCAACAGGATCACAATTAAAGCTATCTGTTATATTTATAATGTATGTGCCCTCTGCTAGATTAGAAATATTATAAGATCCAAATCCATCAAAATTGTTAGTAATAAGATTTCCATTATTACTGATTGTATAGGGTGGCACACCTCCACTTATTAATATTGTAATTTCTCCATCATCACCATTACAGCCAGAGGGGTCAAAATAATCATCTATCAAAATATTTAAATCCTCGTTTTCTTCTATTTCAAAAACTTCTTCAATGTCTAAACAGTATTCATCAGAGATAGTAACAGAGTATATCCCGACTGATAAATTAGAAATATTTTCAGTTATTGCTCCATTTGACCAAGTATAAGTGTAATTTCCATTACCACCATTGACATCAATATCTATTTGACCAGTTGGCTCACCTGAACAG
>CABYOB010000018.1 GCA_902520385.1 uncultured Bacteroidota bacterium | reverse complement strand
AAACCACTAAACTTAAAGAAATAAAAAGACCAAAATAAAAAAGTAAATGTCTTTTATTTTCTAAATCATACCTTGGATTCTTTTTTGACTTCATTTATATATTAATTTAATATTAAACAAATCTAGTATAAAAACATATGTAATCAAAAAGATTAACCTTTGAAAATTATAATCCTAGTTGTTCTCTATATTCTTCTGGAGACAACAACTCCTCTAAAGAAGATTTATCAAAATCAGTAATTTTAATTATCCAACCCTTTTCATATGGGTCCTGATTTATTAACTGTGGATTAGACTCTAGCTCTTCATTCAAAGATTCAACTTTTCCAGAAATAGGCATAAATAAATCTGAAACTGTTTTTACTGCCTCTACAGTTCCAAAAACCTCTTCCTTCTCAGTCATTTCACCTAATGTCTCAATATCAATGTATACTATGTCACCTAGTTCTTTCTGTGCAAAATCAGTAATTCCGCAAAGAACTTCACCATCTGATTTTAATAAAAGCCATTCATGATCTTTTGTATATTTTAAATTATTTGGTATGTTCATCTTATTAAATTTATTATTTTCTAAAACTATATATTTTTTCTATTATCTCAACTATTTTTAATCCCTCAGATCCACTAGTTGCAATTTTATGACTATTTAAAATTACATTAATCACATTTTCAATAACTTTCCCATGGTTTGCTGCTGAACCCTTATAGGAGCCATAGTCATTACAACTTAAAGCTGAACTAAAAGTTGGTTTCTCATAATTTTCTATATTACAATATTCTAGTTTATCCATATATTGACCACCAATTTTAACAGTACCTCTTTCTGCAATAACAATAATACTACTTTCAAAATTTTTTTCCCAAATACTTGTAGAATAATTAAGAGTTGCCTTGGGGCCACTAGAAAAATTAAAATTAAGTACTCCAGAATCTTCAAACTCAATATAATCAGACTTTCTAAATTTAGAAAATTTGGCATTTATATTTAAAAAATCACCGAATAACCAGTATAAAATATCAATAAAATGTGAAAATTGAGTGAATAATGGGCCTCCGTCCAAGTCTAACTTTCCATGCCAATCACTAGACAAGTAATAACTTTTATTTCTATTCCAAAAACAGTTTACATGAACAGAAAAAATAGCTCCTAATTTTTTTTGTTCAATTACTTTTTTTAGCCACATAATTGTTGGCGAAAATCTATTCTGCATCACACAAAACACAAACTTATTTTGATTTTTAGCTTGCTTAACTAATAAATGAGCATGTTTAGAACTTAATGTCATAGGTTTTTCAATAAGAACATGCTTGCCATTTTTAATTGATTCACTTGCTATTTCATAATGAGAACTATTTGGTGTACATATATTAATTACATCGACTTCTGGAATTTTAAGAACATCAGATAAATTATTATAAAATTTATATCTATCAAGGTAACTTAACTCATTTTGTCTCTTTTTCTTAATTTCCTCAAAAGACACCTTATCTGCTAATGCAATTAATTCAGAATTTTGATCTTTAATAATCGCATCTACATGCTTAATCCCTATATGGCCTAAACCAATTACTGCAAATTTTATTTTTCTATTCATTTAATTTTAGAATAATTTGTAATATACATTTCTAAATTATTTAATGTTTTTTTTTGCAGCTCCTTAGGCATATATGTATGATAAAAACCATTAGTTAAAAATTTAAAACTACTTTTTTTTTCAATTAAATTATAAGCTAATGGTAACAATTCAATTTGAGCTTTATGCACTTTTCTATAAATATCAAATATATTATCAAACTTTATAGGTTCTATAATTTTACTTAAAACAAGTTCTCCCAAATCAATTTTTTCATTTATTAAATGTGCAGAAATTCCTATTTTTTTATTATCATGTATAGCCCAAAGAATTGAATCAAGACCTCTGTTAAATGGTAATACTCCGGGGTGAATATTTAAAACTCCATAATAAAACTTCTCTATAATTTTTTTACTTAAAATTCTAGCCCCTGCTATGATTCCAAAATTAATATCAAAATCTTTCATTATTTTTTCAAGCTCCAAACTATTATGATCACAATTATAGTAAGGAATATTAAATTTAGTTGCTAATTTTTTTGGATGTATTATAGTTTTATTATACTTATGAAAATTAAATAACCTTCTTGTTTTCTTTATATTCTTAAAACTAGCCCCAACTATTAACTCTATTTTAATACCTTCACTAACACACTTATCAATAAAGTCAACTGATTTAGAATGTGGGAAGTCATAAACAAATAATAAAGTTTTTTTACGCATTATTTGATAATTATGATTTAAAAAATTTTATTATTAATTCCGAAATAAATTCAACATCTTTTCTAGATAATAACGGATGAATAGGTAGTGATAGAACTTTTTTTGACAACTCTTCTGAAGATTTCTGACTAGATGATGCAAAGTTAGAATATGGCTTCTCTTTGTGTAAAGGCCTAGGATAATATATCATAGTTGACACCCCATTTTTAATTAAAAAGTCTTTTAAGGGATCTCTATTCTTTTTATCTCTAACAATTAAAGTATACTGATGAAAAATATGAGACTCTATTACAGTTAAAATCTGAGGAGTAAAAATTTCCTTAATGTTTTTAAGTTTTGAATTGTATATTCTTGCATGACTTCTTCTTTTGTTATTAGATTGCCTCAATTTTTTTAACTTAACTCTCAAAATAGCCGCTTGAATTGCATCTAATCTAGAGTTTAAGCCTACTTTTTCATAAGTGTATTTTTGTACTTGACCATGGTTTTTTATTAATCTTATTTTCTTTGCTAGAGATCTGTTATTTGTAAAAAGAGCTCCCCCATCCCCAAAGCAATTTAAATTTTTTGTGGGATAAAAAGAGGTTGTTCCTATATGACCTATGGTTCCTGTATACTGTTTAGGAAAAAACTGATTTGATTTATTTTTTATATAAAATTGAGAACCTAAAGATTGGGCAGCATCTTCAACTACCCAAAGATTATGTTTTTTACTAATCAACATTATTTCCTTCATGTTTACTGGCTGACCAAATAAATGAACTGGAATAATTACCCTTGTTTTTTTATTAATATTTTTTTTAACTGAATCAATATCAATTAAAAATGTTCTGAAGTCTACATCTACAAATACTGGCTTAAAACCAAGAAGAACTACTACTTCAACTGTAGAAACAAAGGTGAAAGAGGGCACCAAAATTTCATCACCTTGACTTAATCCTAAACTTAAAAGAGCTATTTTTAATGCATCTGTTCCATTTGCACAAGAAATACAATGCTTTACATTTAAGAACTCTGACAGCTCTAATTCAAATTTTTCAACTTCAGGACCATTAATGTAAACCCCTGATTTTAATACATTAAACACTGAATTATCAATCTTTGTTTTTAATTTTTTATATTCAAGCGCAGTATCTATTATGTTAATTTTCTTCATTTAAATTAATTCAAATTATATCTTATACTTAATCCAACATTAGTATTTGAAGTTGGGAATGATGAAGATACTACATAATCAGTAATAACTTGATCATAAAATAACTTTATATTCATCGTATTTCCTATTACATAATCAGCAGAAAATTTCAAAGTCATCAATATTTGACCACTTGTAGGTTGATTACTTAATTCTTCTATTTTTCTAATAATAGTTTTATTTTGCCTTAAAGAAAAATCAGCTCTTAAGTCTAAGTCACTTTTTATATTTTGTTCTTCTAAACCTGCATTAAAAAGAAGTCTTACGTCTTGTATCCTATAACCTAAACCCGCCACATATTCATTACCTTTAACCTCTGTAATCTGACTATTAGTTAAACTTAAGCTTATAGTTCTATCTTTTTTATATTCTATCCGAGCTGAAATACTATTCTTCATTGTCATATCGAACTTCAAAAATGGTGCAAACTGCTCAGAAATAGCAACTTGATCAATTTGAAATTCTGGCAAGTAATTACCATAAGAATCAAATAAATAATCTGGATTTCCAAAATTTAAGTTATTTATAAATGAACCTATAGAATATGTTGATCTATAATTATGACTAAGTGAAATACTTTTAAACCTTTCTTTAAACCATTTTAATTTTATTAATCCATCAAAATTAACATTCCAATTTGGCCAGGGTATGGATGGAAAAAGATTTAAACTTTGTTTATTTGGACTAGTTCCAGAGTATGCAGCTAAAAAAGCAGGTATTAATACGTCTTGAGAGTTTGGGCCATATCCATTCGGATACTCGTTTAAGTTTATTGGCATACCGTTCTGTGAAGCAATTTTTTGAGCAATTTGCAATCTATATGAAACAAAATCATTGAATAAACTTGAACTATTGTCTGGCCTATCAGAAACAAATGATGTTTTAATCGTCATAAATGACATATTAAAATTACCTGAAGTTGTTGGGTTAATACTAATCCAATTAGGATTTCCTAAAATATCAGGTTGATTCCTATAGTATTCTGATTGGTTTGTAGCATATCTTCTAGAAGCCGTTAACATAATTTTAAATCTCGAAACTGGCTCTATTGTTGCCCTTAGATTCAAATTTACAGAGTGAGTTCTCGAAAAAAGATTATTCATCATTGTGTCTGTAGTCAACCATCCCCGTTGAGCAGCTATATCTCTTATGTCATTCTGGCTACCTAAAACAAAACCTAATGTTGGAGCATTCAAAGAATTATTTATTCCTAAAAAACCTATACTTGGCAAAAAACCTGGCAAAAAAGTACCATTAGATTCAGTATAAGCAATAGATATATTTTTCAATGAAAAAATTGGCTTGGCTATATATTTCAACAGCTTGTTTTCCTTTTCTTTTTTATCTTCTTTTTGTTTATCGTCATCAGCTTTTTTGTTTACAGAAGCTTTACTTTGACTTCTTTTATTAGTAGTTTGATTGCTTAATATTTTTTTCAAGAAAGGAACTTTATTATATAATGAAGAAAGACTTAATTGGGTATTTAATCTAATCGAATTTGTATTTTGTATTGTGTTTCCAAAATTTGTTGCAGATAAAGAGGCAGTATTCCAATCATAACTTCCATCATAAGTTATATTAGTGTTAACCCAACTAAAAATTGGAATTTTATTAATTGGCAAACTATACCTTATATCAAAATTATGATGATATTCTGAAGGCCTACCTAAAGAAATAATGTTATTAATAATACTATCTACTTCAGATTTATTATCTATTCTTCCATCTGGCTCATCAATAATAGATCTCACATTAGATGAAAAATTAAATTTCAAAGATCGTGTAAAATCATATTTCATATTAGAAGTTCTATTTAATGTGAAATATTTACTAAAGGTTGGATCTATGTCAAAATCTAGACCTGAATTATTTCTCAATTTAGTTTCCAAATAGCTTCTAAAAACGTCTGTTCTAAAAGATATTTGTTTTGGTAATACGTAGAAATTAAAATCTCTTATCATCCTTAAATATTTACCTTTTCTTAGTGCTTTTATTTTACTAAACGGTTTAATATTTTTAGGATTAGTATTAAAATTATAACCTATTCCACCATTATATTGCTTATTTATACTGTACTCAGTATTAACGTTTCTAGAAAATGATTCATTATATGAATAACTAAGGGACAGGTTTTCTATATCATATAACTTTGTTTTATTATTACCAGGAGCTCTCTCTTTTCTAATATTTGTAAAATTTATACTTTTACGTTTAGTATAATCTTGTGAAATTTCTTTTAATGAATCTCTTTGCTCTTTTGTATCTAAAACATCCAATGATGTGGTTAATAAAATATCTGGATCAAGTGGATTATACTGTGGATTTTTAACATCCTCAGAAATAGAAAAATACATAGGAATTTTAATGTTTGATTTTTCTGGCAATAACTTACCTAACTCTATAGAGCTTGATAGATTATATCTCTGTGCTTCTTCAATGTTTCTTTCTGAAATATTTTTTTCTAAACTACCAAAACCTACACTACTAATGGATCCAGCTAAAGCTAAATTACCTAAATCTGCCAAGCCCATTTTCATTTGCATTCTCCCTGCCCAACCACCTTTTTCATTAAAATCTGTCAACCTCAATTCATTAACCCATATTTCTATACTTTTTTCGGAAATATCATTTTGTGTCTCAGGATTTCTAATCCCTATCATTATTGACTTAATATCTCCTAAATTAGGATTTCCTAAAATTGAAACTTTATTAGGGCCATCCATATATTGAAATAAATCATTATAACTATTTATTTGTGTGTTTTGTGTATTATTTAAAGCATTATTTCTAATCTGTTTTACAGATTGAAAAAGCTCAAATGGAATATCAAACTCATTTTCAGAAGGCCAAATTAGCTCAGGATCTGATTCGCCCCAACTTGTTAATTTCATTGGGATTTCATACTCATAAAAATTTGTTGTATAATCACTTCCTATCCTTAAAAAAACTGTAACATCTCCATCAACTAAACTTCCCTCATTAATTTCTTCTGCATGAACAAACATTTTTATACGTTGATAATTTCTCATATCCATACTTACATTTTTAAAAGCAGCTCTTGCATCTCCATTTTCTAAATCAATAACCTTTAAAACCATTGACTGTTCATTTTGCTGCTGCAAACTAGTTGCTCCTATTAAAGTTTCTCTTTCTACTCCATTTGGTAAAATATAATTAATTGGTAGCCTTGAACCATTTTCTTCAATATTAATCACAGAAATATCAAAAGACGTATTTTCATTATTTATATCATTATCAGTTTCAATTAAACTATTATTATAGCGTCGCCATTCACCCCTAACTAATTCCATTGATGCAAAACGACAAATAATATTATCTTCAAAATCATTAAAAAATAATCTTAAAAATCTTATAGATTTAAAATCTTGAATTGTACCTACTTTTTCATCATATGAATTTATAGGCACTTTAAATTGAAGCCATCTAGCATTATTATTGGGGCCTACATTCACAATTTCATCTGTAATGTAATTTGAACCAACTACTAAATTCTCTGGCCTTAAGCTAATTTTATATTGGTAATAACTTTCTACTTCACTTAAAGTTTGATCATTATTTATATCCTCTATATTAGGCAAATTAGTCGCTGAAGTTGGATAACTTTCTATAGACTGATCTGAAGTTGGTGAATTTCTCTCAGTTCCATTAAATAATTTATACCTATTTAAAATACTAGTTTCATCATCATCATAATCTGAACCTCTAAAGTAATGAAAATTGTCAGCTGCTGGATCTTCAAAAGCATTAATATAAGCTTGTGATAAACTAGAAAATTGGGACTCTATTAAATCTAAATAAGACATTGAAAATCCACTATTAGGAGGAATAAATGTTCTTTCATATTCATCATCCATACCATCATAACCAACATCTTGATTTTGTCTTGAAGATGGTTCATTATCAAATGCATTCACTAATGATTGAATATTAGGAACCCTCCCCCATACAGTTGTGTCAATATTTAAATCTACACCATCTATTGGCAATCCATTTTCAAAACTTTTTCTAGAGTCTTTTAGAATATCTTCAGATATGTTTCCAATATTAATAAAAAAATCACCCCCTGTCTGCATAGATTCATCTTCAGAAGTATTTGGGTCATCAAGAAAAGGATCCATCATCCAAAACTCAATAAACTCTATGTTTGCTGCTTCAAAATCATTGGTTTCAATTTCTCGCATTATTCCTCCCCATCTAGTATTTGGCTCATTTAAAAAACCCATTTCATTTAAACCATAAGAATAACTTGAAGGATTTATATCAAAATTATAAGGACCTCTCTCTGATGGATAAAATGCAAGGTCAAATGTTCTTAATCTAGATGGTTGACCATTAACAATATCTTTATTTGGAAAAATTTCTGTAATTAAAACTTCTCTTACATAATTATTTTCTTGTTGATCTGAATCATCCACTATGTGAGAGGGTGTTATAGAAGAATTTCTTTGAAAAAGAGGATCTATAATATACCAAGCTAATTTAGCTCTGTTAAATCCATAAGACAAATCATTACTTAAGAAACCTTCAGGAAAATAACCCGAAGAATTAATATTACCAGTAGGTGTACTTGACAAATACCAAGAAGAGGCAGATCTAATGTCAATAATGGATTGCGTGTTTTCAAAATCATCAATATAAGAAGTGCCTGTAGCATCTAAATTAATTGATTTAGGATGTCCTGGAATAAAGTGAGCAAATTCTCCTACAACAGAAAAAGTTGATTTTTCTTTTGTATTTATTAATGGTATTTTATCGATTATTTTTGTTAACAAACGAGATTCAGTTGTATAGGATCCGTTTAAACCCCAAATTGTATTGGAAATGGGCTCATCACCTATATTAATTTTTTGAGTTAATGGTTTTTCAGTAAGGTTTAAAACACTTGCGCCCAATAAAAAATCTTTATTTATTTTATAATCTAAATGGGCTCCTAAAAATCTTTTAGTTTGAAAATTAAATAATGAATTATTTTCTAAAGATATCATAATAGGGGATGAAGAATTTAAAATACCTTGATCTATAATTTTAACTGAACCCATAGTATAATCAACCGTATAATGTATATTCTCTTCAAGTTGAGTGCCCCCAGAAGTCACCCTAACAGAACCTTGTGGAATATTCATTGCATTTAATGAAATATCAGAACTAACTGATGACTTATACTGTCCTTTTAATATAAATCTATTTAGCTCTGGTATTTGCTGTGCAGCATATTGAGTAGAATCATATAAAGCTTCAAACGCATATTTACTAGCTATACTATTTGGATCAATATTATTACAATCCCCACCAATTCTTTCTCTTAAAAAACATCCAAATGGTTTTGTTACAGGAAAATAAATTCTTCCATTTGAAGAATTTATAGTAACTCCATCTATAAAATCAAATACTCCGTCTGGCCCAGGATCATTATTATTATTTAATTGATCAAAATTAAATACTTGTAATAATAATTGATTAGAAATATTTCCTTCAGTCAAAAAATTTACTGGTGTTCCTAGTTCTGGATTTTCATAAAAAATATCTAATAAAAAATCTTCTTTATTTACTTGATAGGCACCTAAACCATAAACATTTTTCATCATAAGGTCCCATATTGGCTGAGAAACATCCGTAATCGTTGATTTAAGTAACTTTACACATAACACATCTGGCGCAGTAATATCATTTGAAAACTCTCCTACCTGATAAGTTATTCCATTATATGTATATTGATAAGCTACTGCCAAAACTTCATCTGAATTAAGAGACTGATTTAAAGATATAAAACCCAATTGTCTATTATAAGTATATTCTGAAGAAGATAACATCCTAGCATTTTCTATTTTTTCATAATCAACAGACTGAAAAAATTGCCCTCCATTCTGTGAATATTCATTAAATGCAGATGTAATTTCATCAACATTTCTAATTGAATCTCCAGTCTGGGAAGCTATCTCGTTAATAAGTTCTGATGGATTCAATGAATTATTTAAATTAGTTGGCCATAATACATTTTGTTCCCCTGAAAAAACAATATTATTAGCAACATGTCCATTTATTGAGGGATTTTCTCCTAAATCTTGAAGTGCTAAAATATTTCTAGTATTAACAGTAGAAGAATTTTTATTTGTAACATATACTTCTAATCTAGTTATATTTGCGGCTGAGTTTATTATAGGTAAGTTTTGTAACGATTGGTCATAGTTGTCAAGAAAAAATTGAGACAAAAAGAAATGTCTATTTTCCTCATAATTATCTATAGAAATTTCAAATTCAGTAGTTTGCGCTCCACCTTCAATTTGAATCATTGAAGTCTCACTTTTTTGTTCAGAAAAAACAGTGGTCAACGTTGCTCGTCCAAATTGCATTTTTGATTTCAAACCAAATAAACTTTGCGCTCCAGTTATAAGAGATCCTGACAGCGGTAAACTTACATTACCTAGTTCGATTTTTTTTATTATATCATCTTCATCTCCAGTATATTCTAATTTCATTTCATTTTCAAATTCAAATGTTGCCTCTGTATCATAATTAGCCTGTAGTTGTAATTTTTCTCCTATTCTACCTAAGACATTAATTTGTATTCTTTCATCAAAATTAAATGATGTTGTTTGTCGTTGAGCTTCAGGTAGCGCGGGATTGTCTATTCTGTTAACAACACCAGCAAAAGTTAATTCTACAGCCCCTTGAGGCCTGATACTAACAGAATTTGAACCAAAAATTTTATTTAAAACCTCTCCACCCAAGCCAACTTTAGGAATTTCACCTCCAGAATTGATATTATTATAATTTGAAGAAATTCTCTTTTTCCAATACTCT
>CABYOB010000017.1 GCA_902520385.1 uncultured Bacteroidota bacterium | reverse complement strand
TGATTAACAATTCCAGTTGAATCAATACCTTTTATTTCTAAAATTGCTGAAAAATCTAAATCTTCGATATTTATCCAATGAGCTTCAATTGTTCTGTAATTAAAATTTGTTTTTAGTCTTATAGAGTTTGGGCAGTTGTCGGAGTGTATTTTTATTCCTTCTTCTATAGTAATAAATCCAAAAACATCATCTCCAGGGATTGGATTACAACAAGGCGCTATTTTATATTCTAACTGCTCTTTTTCTTCACCAAATCTTAAAATTTTCTTTTCCCTATTCGAATTATTTTGAACTTCTTTATTTTCATCTTTTATTTTTTTTCTTGTTAGTTTAGATCTTAAATAATTATACCAACTTTCTCTGGTTTCAACATACTTCTTTAAATCGGGGTTATTTATGTTTCCAGTTCCAATTTTGAAAAATAAATCTTGACTATCTTGAAGTTTAAAATAAGATTGAAGTTCATTAATACGTTTTTCAGAAAATGGTATTTTTAAGTGTTTTAATTTTCTTTTTAAAATTTCTTTTCCTTCTTGAGCAATTATTTTCCTTCCTTCATCTAATGAACTCTTGATTTTATTTTTTGCTTTGGATGTAATTACAAAATCTAACCAATTTTCTTTTGGCCTCTGTTTTTCAGATGAAATAATTTCTATTTGATCACCACTTTTTAATTTATGGCTTAATGGAACTAATTTGCCATTTACTTTAGTACCTAAGCATTTTTTTCCAAGTTCAGTATGAATACTGAATGCAAAATCTAAAGCTGTTGAGTTTTTGGGTAGTGTAATAAGTTCACCTTGAGGGGTGAAAACAAATATTTCTTTAGAGAATAAGTTTAATTTAAATTCATTTAGAAAATCAACAGCATTTTCTTCAGGATTTTCTAATAATTCTCTAATGTTATTTATCCATTTATTTAAATTATCGGGTTTTTTCTCTGTTTTAGTATTTTTTTTATAAAGCCAATGAGCAGCTAGTCCTTTTTCCGCAATTTGATCCATTCTTTCACTTCTGATTTGAACCTCAACCCAATGTCCATCTGGCCCCATAACAGTAGTATGTAAAGATTCATATCCATTAGTTTTTGGAGTAGAAATCCAATCTCTTAATCTGTCAGGATTTGGTTTGTAATAATCTGTAACTATTGAGTATATTTTCCAACAATCAGGTTTTTCGTGTAGTTCTGTAGAATTGATAATAATTCTTATTGCAAATTTATCAAATACTTCCTCAAAATTTATTTCTTGTTTTGACATTTTTTTTCTTATTGAGAAAATAGATTTAGGCCTTCCTTTAATTGATACTTTAAATCCTTCTTTTTTTACTTTTAATTTGATAGGTTTTAAAAATTTTTTAATATAATTTTCTCTTTCAATTTTTGTTTCATTTAATTTTTTTGATATTTCAAAATATTTATCAGGTTCAGTATATTTTAATGAAAGATCTTCTAGCTCTGTTTTGATAGAGTATAATCCTAATCTATGAGCTAATGGAGCATATATATATAGGGTTTCGGAAGATATTTTTTTTCTTTTTCTATCTTCCAAGACATCTAATGTTCTCATATTATCTAGTCTGTCAGCTAATTTTATTAAAATTACATTAACATCATCTGATAATGTTAGTAACATTTTTCTAAAATTCTCAGCTTGAATAGAGCTGGCGCTATCAATAACTTCAGATATTTTTGTAAGGCCGTCAATAATATTCGATACTTTTTTCCCAAATTTTCTTTCTATTTCTTTTAATTTAATTTCGCTATCCTCAACAACATCATGTAACAATGCACATTTTACTGCTAATGACCCTAATCCTATTTCTTTTGAAACAATTTTTGCAACTGAAAGAGGATGGGAAATATAAGGTTCTCCAGATTTTCTTTTAATACCTTTATGGGCTAAATATGCAATTTCAAAAGCTTTTTTTATCTCTTTTTTTTCTTCACTGTTAATTTTATTTGATAACGATCTTATAAGAGATTGATATTTCTTTAATATTTCTTTTGAAACAATTATATCTGCCATTTTATTTAATTATTGTATTAAATAATTCACCAAATCCGATTCTTAAATTTTCTTTAATTCCAAACCCTTTCATGATTACAGTATCGCCATTTTCTAAAAATTTTCTTTTTTCACCATTATCTAATGTAATTTCTTCAGTACCAGCCCAGGATAATTCTAACATAGAACCAAATTCTGATTTATTTGGTCCAGAAATTGTGCCAGACGCTAATAAATCACCTGCATTGATATTACACCCATTAACAGTATGATGAGCAAGTTGTTGAGCCATATTCCAATACATATATTTAAAGTTTGATTTTGTAACTATTGTAGGATTGGATGTTTTTGATTGTATCAATACTTCTAGATTTATGTCAAAGTTTTTATGTCCTTTAAATTTTAAATAATCCAATACTTCTGGAATTTGTTTTTCACCTTTTACTCGAAAAGGCTCTAAGGCATCAAGTGTTACAATCCATGGCGAAATACTAGAATTAAAACTTTTACCAAGAAAAGGTCCTAAGGGAATATATTCCCATTTTTGAATATCCCTAGCAGACCAATCATTAAATAGGCATAATCCAAAAATATAATCTTCAGCATTTTCAACATTAATACTTTCACCTAAATCATTTCCTCTTCCTGTGATGAATCCCATTTCTAATTCAAAGTCTAATAATTTCGATTCTGAAAATATTGGTTTTTTTTCACCTTTTGGAAGAATTTGTCCTTTTGGTCTTTTAACATTTGTTCCTGATATTACAATTGATGAAGATCTTCCGTGATAGCCAACTGGAATATGTAACCAATTCGGAAGCAATGCGTTTTCAGGATCTCTAAACATTTTCCCAACGTTAGTTGCATGATCTTTACTTGAATAAAAGTCAGTATAATCTCCTATTTTTACAGGCATTGCCATACTTATATCTTTTTGATGGAACAAAATATCTTGCTTAATAAATTTTTGTTCAAAGTTTTTATTTTTTATATCAAATAAATCCGCAATTTTATTTCTTACTTCTCTCCAAATAGATTTCTTTTGTTCTAATAGTTTATTTAAACTTTTTCCTTGAAAGGTTTTGTTATTCAATGAAATATCATTGAAATAACCATTTTTTTCTAAATTTTTTAAGCTAATTACGGTTTTTCCTATTATTGTTGCAATATGAAATTCATTATTATGTGTCTTAAAAACTCCAAAGGGAATATTTTGAATAGGAAAATCACAATGAAAATCATATTTAATCCAAGATTTTCTTTCAATATTGTTTGCTGATAACATAAGTTGATTTTTTGAAAATAAATAATATCTTTAAATATATAATTTAAAACATATACAGTGAATAAAGATGATATAATTTTTTCGTTAATTGAAAAAGAAAATGAAAGACAAATAAATGGAATAGAGTTAATTGCTTCAGAAAATTATGTAAGTAATCAAGTATTAAATGTTGCAGGTTCTTGTTTAACTAACAAATATGCAGAAGGGTACCCAAATAAAAGATATTATGGTGGATGTGAATATATTGATAAAATAGAACAGTTAGCTATTGATAGAGCAAAGGAAATTTTTGGAGTTGATTATGCTAACGTTCAACCTCATTCTGGCTCACAAGCTAATTTAGCAGTTTTTATGGCTTGTTTAAATCCTGGGGATCAAATATTAGGTTTTGACTTATCTCATGGTGGACATTTGACTCATGGTTCTCCGGTTAATTTTTCCGGAAAATTATATAAAACATCATTTTATGGAGTTTCAAAAGAAACAGGTCTTATTGACTATGAAAATATGGAAAAAGTAGCTTATGAAAAGAAACCCAAAATGATTATTTGTGGAGCATCTGCATATTCTAGAGATTGGGATTATTTTAGATTTAGAAAAGTTGCTGATGAAATTGGAGCTATTTTGTTAGCTGATATTTCACATCCTGCTGGCTTAATTGTGAAGGGATTGTTAAATAATCCTTTTGAATATTGTCATATTGTTACATCAACAACTCATAAAACTTTGCGGGGTCCAAGAGGAGGTATTATAATGATAGGAAAAGATTTTGAAAATCCATTTGGTCAAAAAACCAAAAAAGGTGATTTAAAAATGATGTCAACTTTAATTAATTCATCTGTTTTTCCAGGATGTCAAGGTGGTCCATTAGAACATTTAATTGGAGCCAAAGCAGTTGCTTTTTCTGAAATTATGGATGATGGTTTCTTAAGTTATGTTAATCAAGTTAAAAAAAATGCTTCTATAATGGCAGAATCTTTAATTTCTTTGGGATATAATATAATTTCTTCTGGTACTGATAATCATTGTATGCTTATTGATTTAAGATCTAAAAATATTACTGGTAAGGATGCGGAACATGCTCTTGGATTAGCAGATATCACTGTTAATAAAAACATGGTTCCTTTTGATGATAAATCCCCTTTTATTACTTCTGGTATAAGAATTGGTACCCCAGCAATTACTACTAGGGGACTTAAAGAAAAAGAAATAAAAAAAATAGTTGAATTTATTGATAAAGCAATATTCAATTATCAAAATAATAATAAAATGAATGGGCTTTGTGATGAGATTAATAAAATGATGTCACAATATCCTATTTTTGCATATTAATTTTAGTTTATGAAATGTGGAATTGTAGGGCTTCCAAATGTAGGTAAGTCAACTTTATTTAATTGTTTATCAAGATCTAAGGCTTTAGCAGCTAATTATCCATTTGCCACTATTGACCCAAATGTAGGAATAATTCCTGTTCCTGATAAAAGATTAGATAAATTGTCTCATTTATTTAATCCTCAAAATACACTATCTGCTACTGTTGAAATAGTAGATATTGCTGGATTAGTTAAAGGGGCTAGTAAAGGGGAGGGTTTAGGTAATAAATTTTTAGCTAATATAAAAGAAACTAATGCTATCATGCATGTTTTAAGGTGTTTTGATGATGATAATATTACTCATGTAGATGGAAGTATTGACCCTATTAGAGATAAGGAAATTATTGATTTTGAGTTAATGGTAAAGGATTTAGAAACAATAGATAAAAAGATTGGTAGCTTGAGTAGATTGTCTAATACAGGTGACAAAACAGCGATCCAGCAGATTGATATTTTGGGTAAGTATAAAGAAAAGCTCTCTGAAGGTTTTCCAGCTAGGTCTTTTGATATAGATCATGATGAATTTATAGATGAATTACAACTATTAACTAATAAACCTGTACTTTATGTTTGTAATGTAGATCAAAATTCAATGGGTGGTAATAAATATACTAAAACTGTGTCAGAGCAAATAAAAAACGAGGATGCTAAAATGATTATTATTGCAGCAGGTATAGAGTCAGAGATTAATGAACTAGAATCAGAGGAAGATAGGAATGAATTTTTAAATGATATTGGTTTAAAAGAGCCAGGTGTAAATAAAATTATTCGATCTACTTATTCTTTATTAGGATTGCAAACTTTTTTTACTGCAGGAGAAAAAGAAGTTAGAGCTTGGACAATTAAAAAAAATTCTTCAGCTCCTCAAGCAGCAGGTAAGATACATACAGATTTTGAAAAAGGATTTATAAGAGCTGAGGTTATTGCATTTGATGACATGATTCAATATGGCTCTGAATTAGCTTGTCGTGAAAAAGGAAAAGTATTTATTGAAGGTAAAGCATATCTAGTAAAAGATGGTGATATCATTCACTTTAGATTTAATGTTTAATATGATTTTTTTTTTTTTGGATTTGATTTGTTAATAAATTCTCATCATTTTCTCTATAATAAATTCTTTTTTTAGTCATACATTATTATTTTAGACCAGATTTTAATTATGGTTAAGTATACCGAAGAAAATATTAAGTCTTTAGACTGGAAAGAACACATCAGGATGCGTCCAGGTATGTATATTGGGAAAAAGGGAGATGGATCATCTCCAGATGATGGTATATACGTATTATTAAAAGAAATTATGGACAATTGTATGGATGAATTTGTGATGGGTTTTGGAAAAACAATTGAATTAAGCGTTAAAAACCAAAAAGTTTTAATTAGGGATTATGGAAGAGGTATTCCTTTAGGTAAAGTAACTGATTGTGTTTCCAAAATAAATACAGGTGGAAAGTATGACACCAAAGCATTTAAAAAAGCAGTTGGATTAAATGGTGTTGGAACCAAAGCGGTAAATGCTTTGTCAGAGTATTTTAAAGTACAAAGTATTCGTGATGAAAAAACGAAAATTGTTGAATTTAAAAGAGGAAATATAACTTTAGATGAAGATATAAAAGATTCTTCTCAGAGAAATGGTACTAGAATAACGTTTGTTCCTGATTCCGAAATTTTCTCCAATTATAATTATTTAGATCACCATATTTCTACTATGATTTGGAATTATGTTTATTTAAATCCTGGTTTGACAATAATTTATAATAATGAAAAGTATTTTTCTGAAAATGGCCTAAAAGATCTATTAACATCTAAATTAGAAACTTCAATTACTTATCCTATTATTCATTTAAAAGATAATGATATAGAAGTTGCATTATCTCATTCTAGATCTAAATATGGGGAAACATATTTTTCTTTTGTTAATGGTCAACATACTACCCAAGGGGGAACTCATCAAACTGCATTTAGAGAAGCTATTGCCAAAACTTTTAAGGAATTTTATAATAAAAACTTTGAAGCTTCTGACGTTAGGCAGTCAATAGTTGCAGCTATTAGTATAAAAGTTATGGAGCCAGTTTTTGAATCTCAAACAAAAACAAAGTTAGGTTCTGCAGAAATGGGGGATGGTCTCCCAACAATTAGAACTTTTATAAATGATTTTGTGAAAAGAAAATTAGACAACTTTTTACATAAAAATCCAGAAATAAGTGAAATCATTTTACAAAAGATTCAACAAGCAGAAAAAGAAAGAAAAGAATTAGCTGGAATTAAAAAACTAAGTAGAGAAAGATCAAAAAAATCTAGTCTACACAACAAAAAATTACGAGATTGTAAAATTCATTATAATGATTTAAAAAAAGAAAGAAGGTTAGAGACAACATTATTTATAACTGAGGGGGATTCTGCTAGTGGATCAATAACAAAAGCGAGAGATGTTAGTACACAAGCTGTATTTAGTTTAAAGGGTAAACCTCTAAACTGTTTTGGATTGACTAAAAAAATTGTTTATGAAAATGAGGAATTTAACTTATTACAAAGTGCATTAAATATTGAACATGAATTAGAAAATTTAAGATACAATAATATTGTTATTGCTACTGATGCTGATGTTGATGGAATGCACATTCGATTACTTATTATTACATTTTTTCTTCAATTTTTTCCTGATTTAGTAAAGGAAGGTCACTTGTATATATTACAAACTCCTCTTTTTAGGGTAAGAAATAAGAAAGAAACAATTTATTGTTATGATAATAAGGAAAAAATAGATGCAGAAAAAAAATTGACCGGAAAATTAGAAATAACTAGATTTAAAGGCTTAGGTGAGATTTCTCCACATGAATTTAAAAATTTCATTGGTTCTGATATAAGATTGGATCCTGTACTTTTGAAAAATGATTCAGAAATTGAAGAATTATTAACCTTTTATATGGGTAAAAATACACAAAATAGACAAAATTTTATAATTGATAATTTAAGAGTTGAAAAAGATATACTTGATTAGTTAAAATGAGTGAAGATAGACTAAATAATAATGATAAATTAAATGAGATATCTAAGGTCATCCCAATTTCCGGGATGTATCAAAATTGGTTTTTAGATTATGCATCATATGTAATTCTTGAAAGAGCTGTGCCATTTATTTTAGATGGTTTAAAACCAGTTCAAAGAAGAATTTTACATTCTTTAAAAGAATTAGATGATGGGAGGTATCATAAAGTTGCTAATTTAATTGGTAACACCATGAAGTATCACCCTCATGGAGATGCTTCGATTGGTGATGCTTTAGTAAAGCTAGGTCAAAAGGGACTTCTAATTGATATGCAAGGTAATTGGGGTAATGTAGCTACAGGTGATAAAGCAGCAGCAGCAAGGTATATAGAAGCAAGGTTGTCTCAATTTGCATTAGATGTTTGTTTTAGCCCAAAAGTTACAACATGGCAGACCTCATATGATGGTAGAGCAAACGAGCCAGATTGGTTACCTATTAAATTTCCATTACTTTTATTTCAAGGAGTAGAAGGAATAGCAGTTGGTTTATCTACAAAAATACTTCCTCATAATTTCAATGAATTAATTGATGCATCAATTTCTATACTAAAAGGAAGAAATAAAACAATCAAACCAGATTTTCAATCTGGAGGATTAGCTGATTTTAGTAATTATAATGATGGAAAAAAAGGTGGAAAAGTAAGAGTTAGGGCAAAAGTTAATGAAATTGATAAAAAAACTTTACAGATAACAGAGCTGCCTTATAATGTAACTACTACTACTTTAATTGATTCAATCATAAGAGCTAACGATAAAGGAAAAATTAAAATAAAAAATATTCAAAATAATACAGCAGACAAGGTAGATATAATTATTACTATAACTAATGATGTTTCAATTGATAAGACTATTGATGCACTTTTTGCTTTCACTGATTGTGAAATATCTATTTATCCAATTACTTGTGTCATTCAAAATGACGCACCTGTTTTTACTGATGTTTCAACTATTTTAAAAATATCTACTGATAATACAAAACTAATTTTAACTCAAGAATTAGAAATTCAACTAAATGAACTTAGTGAAAGATGGCACAATGCATCATTAGAAAGAATTTTTATTGAAGAAAAAATATATAGGGATATAGAAGAAGTTGATAGTTGGGAGGGAATAATAGATGTTATTTTTAAAGGATTAAAACCATTTGTTAATCATTTAAAAAGAGAAATTACTGACATAAGAGATGCTTATCTAAAAGGTAGTGTATTCATTGCTCCAATGTTTATTGGCTCTGGATTGCAAAACAAGCTACTAGAAGCAATGTCTATGAAAATACCGTGTATAACTACAGATCTCGCTAATAAGTCTTTAAATGCAACAAAAAAGGAAATTATGATTGCTGAAAATGAAGAAGAGTTTGCAGAGAAATGTATCGCATTATTTAATAACAAAGAAAAAACTTTGAATTTAATAGAAAATGGGTATAAATTCGTGAAATCTAAATATGATTGGAAGAAATCCACAAGTAAAATAATTAAACTACTAAAATCATGAAATTAAATACAATTGAAGAAGCAATTGAAGATGTAAAAAATGGAAAAATAGTAATAGTCATAGACGATGAAAATAGAGAAAATGAAGGTGATTTTATTGCCTCTGCTGAAAAAGCAACTCCTGAACTAGTTAATTTCATGATAAAGAATGGTAGAGGATTGGTCTGTGCCCCATTAACTTCTAAAAAATGTAAAGATTTAAAATTAGATTTAATGGTAGGAAAGAATACAGACCCATTAAAAACTCAATTTACTATTTCAGTTGATAAAATTGGAGGTAATTGCACAACGGGAATATCTGCTAGTGATAGAGCTGAAACCATAAAAGCTTTAGCTAATTCTAAAACTAAAGAAGAAGATTTAGCAAGGCCAGGACATGTTTTTCCTCTTAAAGCAATTGACGGAGGTGTTTTAAGAAGAAGTGGTCATACTGAAGCCGCAGTAGATTTATGTAAACTAGCTAATTTAGAACCTGCTGGAATTATTGTAGAAATAATGAATGATGATGGAACAATGGCAAGACTTCCACAATTAAAAAAAATAGCTAAAAAGTTTAATCTTAAAATTATTTCAATCGAAAATCTTATACAATATAGATTGAAAACAGAATCATCTATCAAAAAAATAGTAGAAGTGAAAATGCCTACTAAATATGGTAATTTTAAATTAGTTTCCTATAAAGCACTAAATTCTAATCATGAACACCTAGCAATGATAAAAGGAAAATGGAAAAAAAGCGATCCTATTTTAGTAAGAGTTCATTCTTCATGCTTCACTGGTGATATTCTAGGTTCATTAAGATGTGATTGTGGCGATCAATTAATTGAATCAATAAAAATCATTGAAAAGGAAAAAAAAGGTGTAATTCTATATATGAATCAAGAAGGAAGAGGTATAGGTTTAGGAAATAAATTACATGCATACAAACTACAAGAAGAAGGATTAGATACTGTTGAAGCAAATATAAAATTAGGATTTAAACCAGATGAGAGAGACTATGGAATTGGAGCACAAATTTTAAGAGATTTGAAAATTAGTAAAATTAAATTATTAACAAATAACCCTAAAAAGAGAGTTGGATTGACTGGATATGGTCTAAAAATTGTTAAAAATGTACCAATTAAAATAAAACCAAATAAATATAATGCAGACTATATATTAACTAAAAAAACAAAAATGGGACATGATATATAGTTATTTTATTTTTTTCTTAATTTCTTTTTCTTTTTCTTTTTCTTTTTTCTAAATATATCAAAAAAACTATCAAACTCTTTTTCGAAAAAAATAGAAACACCTTGCTCATATCGGAATTCATCACCACTAATTGGATCATATTCATCTGTTCGGCTAAACGCAGTTAATTTTATATTATTTGTTAATTCATACTGTATATCTAATTCTCCAACTATATCAGTATTATCTTGAGCTTGAGGAGTACTTGGGTTACTAGCATTACCATTAATAGTCAATTTATCATTTAAGAGCTTCATTGAAAGAGCAAGCTGAATCTCATCTGTTGTTAATGAATCAGTTGCCCCAGGAGTCCACTTAAATCCTACATCAAAATCATCGGTTATTTGAGATAACCAATTTGATATTTGATTAGATAATAACTCCGTCCCAGTGGTCGTAAGACCACTATTTAAGTAATTTTCTGTACTTTCTTGAATTAAAAAACTATTTGCCCCAATTAAAAATAAAAATTGTTGTAATTTTTTTTCCTCGGAATCTGTTAATTGATATAGCTTTGTTAAAGCAACATCTGAAGCAGATGGGATTTCAATTAAAAAATCTACACTCGGTTTTAATAAACTTTTAGTCATGTGCATTTTACAAAATACAGGAACCTTTGTACTTGAGTTATAATCAGAATCTAGTAAATTAAGTGAAGTTTTAAG
>CABYOB010000016.1 GCA_902520385.1 uncultured Bacteroidota bacterium | reverse complement strand
AAATAAGTTTTCTCATTTTCATTAAAGTTCCCTTTACCTAAAAGAGTGTTAACAGATTCGGTGATTGCCCAAATACCGCAAGTGAAATTATTTTTATTTATAAATTTTATTAAAGGCATTTTAGTTAGTAGAATTCAAGATTAATATATTAAATTTGTATACTATTTATTATAAATTATGAGCACAAAAATAGAAAAAATGAATTTTAAAGTTAAAGATATTTCCCTTGCTGAATGGGGAAGAAAAGAAATAAAATTAGCTGAAGCAGAAATGCCTGGCCTAATGATGCTAAGAAAAAAATATGTTAAAAGTAAACCATTAGCTGGTGCTAGAATTGCGGGATGTCTACATATGACAATACAAACTGCTGTTTTAATTGAAACATTGATTGTTTTAGGCGCAGAGGTTTCATGGTCTTCGTGTAATATTTTTTCTACCCAAGATCACGCAGCCGCAGCAATTGCAAAAGCAGGAATACCTGTTTTTGCTTGGAAAGGAATGAATGAAGATGAGTTTGATTGGTGTATTGAACAAACTTTACATGCTTTTAGGAATAATAAGCCATTGAATATGATACTTGATGATGGTGGTGATTTAACAAACATGGTATTAGATAAATTTCCAGAACTTGTTGATGAAATCAAAGGCATTTCTGAAGAAACTACTACTGGAGTCTTACGTTTATATGAAAGGGCAAAAAATAACACATTACCATTACCAGCAATTAATATAAATGACTCTGTCACAAAATCAAAGTTTGACAATAAGTATGGCTGTAAAGAATCTGCTGTAGATGCTATTAGAAGGGCAACAGATATTATGTTAGCAGGCAAATCTGCAGTTGTTGCTGGATATGGAGATGTAGGTAAAGGCTCTGTTGCTTCATTAATGGGAGCAGGTTGTAGGGTAATAGTAACAGAAATTGATCCAATTTGTGCGTTACAAGCTTCTATGGATGGTTTTGAAGTAAAAAAAATGATTAATGCCATACCTAAAAGTGATATTGTTATTACTGCTACTGGTAATAAGGATATTATAACTGGAGAGCATTTTTTAATAATGAAAGACAAAACCATAGTTTGTAATATAGGTCATTTTGATAATGAGATTGATGTAAAATGGTTAAATGAAAATGCGCTCAAAAAAGATGAAATTAAACCTCAAGTTGATTTATATACTCTTCCAAATGGAAAAGAAATTATTTTACTTGCAGAAGGTAGGTTAGTTAATTTAGGATGTGCAACAGGCCATCCCTCTTTCGTTATGTCTAATTCGTTTACAAATCAAGTTTTAGCTCAAATTGAGTTATGGGAATCTTGTCATAAATATGAAAATAAAGTTTATACTTTACCAAAGGAATTAGATGAAATGGTTGCTAGGTTACATCTTGAAAAACTAGGTGTTGAATTAGAAGAGTTGAATGAAGAACAAGCAAACTACATTAATGTAAAAAAAGAGGGGCCTTATAAGCCAGATTATTACAGGTATTAATTAAATATTGACAAGTTATTTCCGCTATATATGGTGTTATATCGCTTTAATGGTTGATTTGCAGGTCCTTGTATAACAGATCCATCTGTAATTAAAAATTTTGAATCAGAGCATGGGTCTTTTATAGAAATATTATCATTTTCAACGCTTACTTGGCACTCTGATGTAGGGTTAAACGTACTTGCCCTGTCATAAGCAATAAACTCATCTAAATTTTTTCTATAAAGTAAAATTCCTCCTACACCACCGTTTAAATACATCCATCCCCCTGGACTTTCTACATTAAAAAACTCAGGGTTATTTATATATAAATATAAGTTTACATCTACTTGAGGAAAGTTGTAGTTTTCATTCTCACAACTTAGTGTAAGGCATAAAAGAAATAAATAAATTTTTTTCATTTTTTAAAAATATTGATATTAATAACTATAAAATTATATGTTAACTTTTAATTAAAATACATATATTTAACCTACAAAAAATCACAGTTATATCAAAAAATACTTAAATGGTCAGATTTAGTTATACTTTTTTCGTTCTATTTTTTCTTTCTTTTTCATTTTCTTTTTCACAGAGTGGAACTTTAAAAGGAAGGGTAATAGATGGGTCAAATGCGGAGTCAATTCCGATGGTTAATATATCTCTTTTGCAAGACGGTGCTATAATTGATGGAACATCATCTGACATGGATGGATATTATACAATTAAGCCAATTCCACCTGGAAAATATACAATAGAAGCATCTTTTATTGGTTATCAAAAAACAATTGTAAATAATGTTTTAATATCACCTAATAAAATTACCGCAGGAAATTTTGAGTTATTACCTGAGAATACTGAGCTAGGAACTGTGAACATTATTGAGAGTTCAGTTCCACTAATTGACCCTGACAAATCTGGATCGGTAAAAACAAAAGAACAGATTACTGCTTTGCCAACTAGAAATGTACAGTCTGTTGCTGCAACAACGGCGGGTATTTATCAGGCAGATGAAGGCGAGGCTTTAAATATTAGAGGAAGTAGATCATCATCAACGGATTATTATGTAGATGGTATAAAAATTACAGGTAACATTAATGATATTCTGCCACAAGATGCAATAGACCAAATGACAGTGATTACTGGCGGTTTGCCTGCAAAATTCGGGGATGCAACAGGTGGAATAGTTAGTGTGACAACTAGAGGCCCTTCTAGTATTACTAGAGGAGGATTGGAGCTTATTTCTTCGTCATTAACTGACCCTTATAATTATAATTTGTTGTCATTTAATGCTTCAGGACCTATTTTAAGAAAAAAAGATGATAATAAAACACCTATTATTGGATATTTAATAACGGGAGAATATAATTTTGCAAAGGATCATGATCCTTCTGCGGTTGGTATTCCAAGTTTGAAAACAGATATATTTAACGATATTCAAGAAAATCCATCTCAGTTTGTAGGTATTCCAAATTACTTAGATTTTTCAACAGTTTATTCTGTTAATAGAGCGGAATTTTTAAGAGAATCTGATTGGGATATGGTTGATGTTAAGCCTAATAATGGTAGAGATGAAATAAAATTACAGAGTAAGCTTGATTTTAGATTAGGAAAGGATATTAATCTTACTATTGGTGGATCCTATTCAAATAAACATGAAATGTCTTCTTCTTGGAGAAGGATTTTACTTAATTATGATTCAAACTATGAATTTATTGATGACAATCTTAATATTTACGCTAGAATTCAACACAAATTAAGTGATGATAACTCTGATGGCCCTTTAAAGAATGTATTTTATACTCTTCAAGGTAATTATTCAAAAAGTGGAGAGTTACTTCAAGATCCAAGACATGGAGATAATTATTTTGCTTATGGTTATGTAGGTAAATTTATTCCGCAAATGAATTATCAATATGAAAGTAATCCTTTTGGATGGGAGACAAAAGACATAAGAGTTGTTCAGGAAAATGGAGACACTATTTTTGAAACTCATACAGGGGCTATTTTGGAAGAATATATTACTTATGATTTTGAGCCGGGTAAAGAGAATCCTTTAATGGCTAATTATACAGAACAATACATTAATTATTTCCATTCTTATCTTCCAAATTTAGATCCTTCAATGGAACATATAATGTTTGGAGGGGGATTAAGAAATGGAGACACTCCTCCTTATGTTTATTCTCTTTGGCTGAATTCAGGTGAGGTAGCTTATACATTTAGAGATATTGATGTTACTAGATTTGGTTTTACGGGTTCTGCTTCAGCTGATATAGGTAATCATGCATTAGAATTTGGTTTTGAATATGAAAGAAATAAAACAAGTTTTTATAGAGTTTATGGCCCAGATTTGTGGAATTTAGGTCGACAATTAGCTAATCAACATTTACAAAATAAAGTTTATTTTGTAGATGATCAGATTCAGAATCAGTATGGGGAAGATTTTTTAATTTTTTCAAGTGAATATCTTGTTTCAGAAGAACAATATTCAACATTTGGTCAAAATATTAGAAGTCAGTACGATATTCCAGATAATGAATGGGTTTATTTAGATCAATTTACTCCTAACGAACTATCAGTAGATATGTTTAGTGCTGATGAATTAATGGATAATGGAAACCTCCCTGTTTATTACTATGGTTATGATTACAAAGGAAACCCAGTAAGTGGATCTAGAGTGAGTTTTGATGAGTTTTTAAATGAAACTGATGAAAATGGAAATTTTAGTAGAAGAATATCACCATTTGAACCTATTTATACTGCAGGTTATATCCAAGATAAATTTTTCTTTGATGATATAGTTTTTAATGTTGGTGTTCGTGTATCTAGGTACGATGCAAACCAAGAAGTGTTAAAAGATAAATATTCATTATTATCTGTTAAAACTGTACAGCAGGTTGACGCATCATTGAACCCTAATGCCTCTTTAGATATAAATACAGGACAGTATTCTCATCCGTCAAATATAGGTAATGATTTTGTTGTTTATGCAAATTCTATTACTGACCAAAATCAAATTACAGGATATAGAGATGGAGATAATTGGTATGATGCTAATGGACTTCCAATAACAGATCCTTCTGTTTTAAATTTAGGTAGTGGAGTTATTCCTTTTTTAGAAGATCCAGATCATGTATCTAAACCAAATGGTGGATTAACAGGTGACGCTTTTGAAGATTACACACCTGAAGTTATGATTGAGCCTCGAGTTTCATTTAATTTTCCAATTTCGGATCAAGCAATGTTTTTTGCTCACTATGATATTTTAACTCAAAGACCAGCAAGTAGCTCTAGAATGAACCCTTATGACTTCTTATATCTTGCCTCAAGAGCAAATGATATACAAAATCCAAATTTAAAAATGGAGAGAACAATAGATTATGAAGTTGGTTTTAAGCAAGCATTAACTGAAAGATCTGCTTTACAAATTTCGGCTTTTTATAAAAATTTAAAGGATATGGTTCAACAAGAAAGAGTTAACTATGCGTATCCAATTTCATATACACATTATAATAATATAGACTTTGGTAATGTGAAGGGTTTTTCTTTTAATTATGAATTGAGAAAAACAGGAAATATTTCATTTAATGCAAATTATACATTACAATTTGCTGATGGAACGGGCTCATCTTCTACAACAGCGGAAAATATTATTCAAGCAGGATTTCCTAATCTTAGAGTAACTCTTCCTTTAGACTTTGATCAGAGACATAGTTTGAATGGAAACATAGATTTTAGATATGGATCCGGGTCAAATTATAATGGACCTATTTGGTTTGGTAAAAAAATATTTCAAAATTTTGGTGCAAATTTAAACCTAACAGCAGGTTCAGGTACACCATATAGTCAACAAACTAATGCAACAACTGATCAATTTGGAATTCCTATTCAAACAACTTTAGAGGGAAGTGTAAATGGATCTAGAAAACCATGGTCATTTAGAGCAGATTTAAAACTAAATAAAGAATTTTCTTTTTCATTAGGTCAAATAGGGGGGAATGACAGAAAGCTTAAAATGAATGCATACGTTTGGGTTCAAAATTTATTAAACGCAGATAATATAATAGCTGTATATGACTACACTGGTAATGCTGATGATGATGGTTATTTAACTTCTGCAGAGGGGCAGGCATATGTTCAACAACAAATTGATCCTACTGCATTTACTGATCAATATTCTGCTTCTATAATTAATCCAAATAATTATAGTAGACCACGAACAATTAGAATTGGTTTAACAATGAACTTTTAATTAATGATTTTTATGAATAAAAAACATATAGTCTTTTTTGCGATAATAACTTTTTTCTTTACAAAAATTTCTTTTGCTAAAGAAAACATTCCTAATCCAAATAATAATTCTAATGCTCTTAGGGTTATAGCTGCAGGTTGTTTGCCTGCAACAGCTCAAACACAGTTGAATGTAAACAATGTGAAAACATTAATTATGACAGGTGGTGATATGTGGTGGGATTTAAATGATGGTGTTTATGAAATTCCTAATGGTAGTGATAAACATTCAATGTTTGCTGGGGCGTTATGGATAGGAGGTTTAGATGATCAAGATAATTTAAAGGTAGCAGCAATGACCTATCGTCAAGACGGTAACGATTTTTGGCCCGGTCCATTAAATGCTGATAATACTAGTAGTGAATATGGCTCTGTTTCTGCTTCAGTTTGTGCGGAATATGATCAGCATTATAAAATTACAAGACAAGAAGTTGAAGATTATGTTGCATATCTTAATTGTATTTCTGAGCCAGGTTGCGATATGTCAGAATTTGATGATTATGTACAACCAGCAATTATTAATGATTGGCCAGCTAGTAGAATAGATGTTGATGGTACTTTTGATTATTTAGCACCATTTGTTGATGTAAACGGAGATGGGAGTTATACAACAGGTGTTGATTACCCAGGTTATGATTTAGAAGGAACTGCGGATTGTAAAACAGATGATGTTTTATTTGGCGATCAAACTCTTTGGTGGGTTTTTAATGATAATGGAAATATTCACACTGAGTCAGGTTCTGAATCAGCGATTGGTTTAGAAATACAAGCTCAAGCATTTGGGTTTTCAACTAATGATGAAATTAATGATATGACTTTTTATAGTTATAAAATTATGAACAGATCTACTGAAACGTTAAATGATACATATTTTGGACAATGGGTAGATCCTGATTTAGGAAATTATCAAGATGATTATGTTGGCTGTGATGTAGGCCTTGGTCTTGGTTATTGTTACAATGGAGATGCAGAAGATGATGGAGCATCAGGTTACAATTATGATTCAGATGACCCTCCCCCTGCGATTGGTGTTGATTTTTTTAGGGGTCCTCTAGCTGACACTAATGATGGAATAGATAATGATGGTGATGGCGAAATTGATGAAGCAGGTGAGCAAATTATAATGTCAAAGTTTGTGTATTATAACAATGATTTTTCTGATCATGGAAATCCAGAGGACGCAATTCACTATTATAATTATTTAAAAGGTATTTGGAAAGATGGTAATCCAATGACTTATGGAAGTACTGGTTGGGAATCTGGAAATCCAGGTTGTAATTTCATGTTCCCAGACGATACTGATCCTAATTTTACTGAACCATGGACAGAAATTACAGCAGGTAATGATCCTGCAGACAGAAGATTTTTGCAGTCCGCGGGACCATTCTCTTTAGAGCCAGGTGCAGTTAATTATATTACAATAGGAGTTGTTTGGGCAAGAGCTTCTGAAGGAAATAATTTTGCTTCAGTTGAAAAAATGAAATTAGCTGATAGAAAAGCTCAAACTCTTTTTGATATTTGCTTTGAGGTAATTGATGGTCCTAGTGCACCAGATGTTCAAGTAGTTGAATTAGATGAAGAATTAATTTTAAATTTAACTTATTCGGAAAACTCAAATAATTTTGGGGGTATATATATGGAGGAGGATCCTTTTATATCTGATGTTTTAGCAGATTTAGATGGTGATGGTGTTTATGAGGACATACCAATTGATCGTAATTATAGGTTTGAAGGCTATCAAGTATTTCAATTAAGGGATGACCAAGTATCTGTAAATGATTTATATGATCCAAATAAAGCTTATATGGTTTTTCAGTCTGATATAGAAAACTATAGAGATTTTGCAAACGTAAATGATTTAGTTGATGGAAATGGCCAACCTGTTTTAGAACCTGTGATAGTTTATAGTCCTGGTGATAACCCGGATCCCGTAGCTGATTTAGTAAATTACAATTTAGACGAATCAGTAGGTCCAAATATTTTTGTTCCTCAAAATATGACTTTAGGAGCAGATAATGGAGGCCTTTCACATTCAATAAGAATTACAGAAGACAAGTTTGCAACTGGAAATACAGACTTAGTTAATAATAAGCCTTATTATTTTATGGTGGTTGCTTACGCACATAATGATTACATTAAGTATGCTGCAGATACTCCTTTTAATAATTCTGACCCTTATGCTCCAAGTTCTTTAGGTCAAAAGAAACCTTATTTAGCAGGAAGAAAAAATATAAAAACTTATACTGGTATTCCTCACAAAACTGAATCTTCTGGAAATTTAATTAACGCAGAGTACGGCGTTAGACCTTCCATTATCGGTATATCTGGTTCAGGAAACGGAGGTTTTATTTTAGATATAACAGATGAAAATAGACAAGAGATAGCAAATAATAACTCTGTAGATTCTATTTTTTATTTACAAGATAGAGGACCAATAGATATTTCAGTAATTGATCCTTTGTCTGTTCCGGATGCGGACTTTATTTTTGAGATGAAAGAAGTTATTATAGAGGAAGGATTTTTATTAGATGCAAGTTGGGATTTGACTAAAATTGAAGATGGTCAAAGTGAAACAATTTCCTCATCTAATACAATGTCTGAACAAGTCCAACAGGTTATACCTGAGTGGGGATTGGGTATAACTTTAAAAAATATTGTTAATCCTACTTCTGTTCAAGCGGTAAATAAAGGGTTTTTAAATTTTGAACCAATAGCAAGTGAAAATCAAGAAATACCTTTACAGTTTGTCGAAGATATTGATGGTTTCCCTCAATTTATACCAATTTTAAATGCATTTGATTGGATTCGTTCGGGAACAACTTCTTATCCAGAGACAGATCCTGTTTTAGGCCAATTTAGTATTTATAGTGATGTAGGAGCACCTTCTTCTCCGGAAGATCCTAGTGCCGTATTTGAGGTTTTAACCAATGGACTTATAGCTCCTTATAAGTTATTATCTACAGATTACAAACATGAATATGAAGCAAATGATTTTACATTTAGAGACACTATAGGGTGTGGTCCTGCTTTTAAGGATTTTAAAACTGATTGTTCTTTAGATAGTTTAAATAATGTAGATATAATATTTACATCTGACAAGTCATTATGGACTAGGGTTCCAATAATTGAAATGGCTGAAGAAATAATAGAAGAAAATGGATCACTAACTCCAAATGGAGTTGGTGGAGCAAAAAAATGGGATTTAAGAAATTCTGATTCTGTTGATAAAAATGGAAATCCTGATGGAACTGGCACAGGTTGGGGGTGGTTCCCAGGATATGCTATTGATGTTTCTAAAGGGATTAGGCTAGATATTATGTTCTCAGAGGATTCTTCTTTTCCTAATCAAAATGGGTCAGATATGTTATTTAACCCCTCTGATGAAATATGGGTAGATCAAAGTGTAACTGGTATTAATCTTGGAACAGCGGATTGGAGTACATTTTCAGATATTAGTGCAAGCGATATATGCTTGGGTGGAAAACATTGGGTTTATATTTTAAACACACCATATCAAGGAGATGATGAGTCTTTAAACACAAATAAAGATTTATTTGACAATTGGGGATTAGCTTCTAGAAAGAAGAAACTGATTCCTAAAATTACTTGGGTAATGCCTTTAATGGGAAGTGATATTGATATAGACAGTGAGTGGTCAGATTTTGGTTTTAAAGTAAGGGTTGCAGAGAAATATTCAGTTAGGAACAGTTTAGAGAATAATGGATATCCGAAGTATAGATTTAATTCTGATCAAATACTAACAGTTTATAATGACAAACAAACTCAAAAGAATGGACTGGAAATGGTTAATGTCGTACCTAATCCATATAATGGTATTTCTAGCTATGAAACTAGTCAGTTAGATAATAGAGTTAAGATTATAAATTTACCAAGAGAATGTACAATTTCTATATACTCAATAAATGGTTCTTTGATTAATCAAGTTTCAAAAGATGCTGATACTTCAGAGTTTGAATGGGATTTAAAAAACATGTATGGAATTCCTATAGCATCAGGTTTATATATCATTCATGTTGATGCTCCTGGGATAGGTGAAAAAGTTATAAAATGGTTTGGTACAATGAGACCAATTGATTTAAATACATTTTAATTAGTTTATAAAAAATAATTATGATCAAAATAAATAAATTAGTAAAAATCTTTTTTTTAGTATTTTTAGCAGTGAATATTAATGTTTCTTATTCTCAATCCGATGGAGAGGAAAGAGTTGGTCAAGCGGGTGCTTACGAGCTATTAATAAATCCTTGGGCAAGAAGTTCAGGTTTAGCAAGTGCAAATACTGCTTCAATAAGAGGTGTTGAGTCAGTTTTTTTAAATGTTGCTGGTTTAACAGGAACCAATTCAACTGAGGTTATGTTTTCTCATGCTTCTTGGTTCGCTGATATATCAATAAGTAGTTTTGCTGTAGGACAAAAAGTAGGTGATACTGGAGTTATGGGAATATCTTTTATGTCTTTAGATTTTGGAGAAATAGTTAGAACTACAGAACAAAATCCAAATGGAGGGTTAGGTACTTTTTCTCCTCAATTTATGAACGTTGGTTTGTCATATGCAAAAAAATTTACAAATCGAATTTCGGGTGGAGTTACTTTAAGATTAATATCTGAGTCAGCAGCAGAGATAGCTGCTAATGGTTTTTCTTTTGACACTGGAATTCATTATGAAACAGGTTCTAGAAACCAAGCCAAGTTTGGAATTGCTTTAAAAAATATTGGAACAGGTATGGCTTTTAACGGAGATGGTGATGATGTTACATTAATGGGAGAAAGTTATGAATCAACTTTTGAGATTAGATCAGAAAATTTTGAATTACCTGCTTTACTACACATTGGTGGTTCATATGATTTTTTGTTTAATGATATTCATACGGTGATGCTTTGTCTTAATTTTACATCTAATTCTTTTTCTAAGGATCAGTTTTTATTAGGAACAGAATATTCTTATAAAGACTATTTAGCCTTAAGGTTTGGATATACTTTTGAAGATGGTATATTTGATGACTTTAACCAAGGAAGGACAACTGCTTTTACGGGATTATCTAGTGGTTTCTCATTTGAAATACCAATAAGTGGAGAAACTAGTTTTAGTTTAGATTATTCATTTAGAGCAGCTAATCCTCTTAGTTCTGTCCATACTTTAGGAGCTAGGATAGATTTGTAAACCACATATTTTATTAATTTTCATTAATTTAAACATAATTAGTTATGGGTAAGATATCTTATTATAGTAAAGAAGCATATGATAAATTAAAATCTGATTTAGATAATTTATGTAATATTGATAGACCTAAAATATCTGAGCAAATATCTCAAGCAAGAGATAAGGGTGATTTATCTGAAAATGCTGAGTATGATGCAGCTAAAGAAGCTCAAGGTTTACTTGAAATGAGAATTTCAAATTTAGAAGAGAAATTATTATATGCAAGAATAATAGATACATCTAAATTAGATGATTCAAAGGTATTATTATATTGCAAAGTAAAAATTAAGAATATAGATTCAGGTCAAATTTTTGAATATACTCTTGTTTCTGAATCTGAGGCAAATTTATCAGAGGGTAAAATTTCTGCTAATTCTCCTATTGGAAAAGGATTACTAACAAAGGAAAAAGGAGATATTGCAGAAATAAACATCCCAACAGGAAAATTGAAATTTGAAATCATTGAAATTTCAAGGTAATGTCCTCTGTTTTTTCACAAATAATAAATAGAAAAATACCGGCAAACATAGTTTATGAAAACGATGAATTTATTGCTTTTATGGATATTGTGCCAATTCAAAAAGGTCATGTTTTAGTAGTGCCAAAGTTAGAAATAGATAATATTTTTGATCTTCCTCCGCCCATCTATAATGGCTTATTTTCTTTTGCACGAGAAGTTTCTATTGCTATGAATAAAGTAATTGAATGTAAAAGAATAGGTGTTTCAGTTATTGGTTTTGAAGTCCCCCATGCTCATGTTCATTTAGTTCCAATAAATAAAGCTGACGATGTTAATTTTAATAACAAAATTCTAACTTCAAAAGAAGAAATAGAAATAATTTCAAAAAAAATATTAAAAGAATTAAACTCTTAGATTAATCTATTGGGGTTATTCTTTATAAAATCAGACCAATTTCCTGTTTTTTTGGTAGTTGTTCTTTTAGGAAAAGAATCATTTTGTAAAGCATGGCAAACAGCCACAGCCAATCCATCTGTTGCATCAAAATATGATGGTTTAGTGTTTATATTTAACATATTTATTAGCATCGAGGAAACTTGATTTTTAGAAGAATTGCCCGATCCAGTAACTGCTAGTTTTATTTTTTTTGGAGCATATTCATATACTTTTTTTTCTTTTTGTATTGAGGCAATAATTGCAACACCTTGAGCCCGCCCTAATTTAAGCATAGATTGAATGTTTTTCCCATAAAATGGAGCTTCAATGGCAACTTCATCAATTTTATAATTATCAATAAGAAATGTTGTTTTTTCAAAAATCTTTTTCAGCTTTAAATCATGTTCTTTAATTTTATTTAGTAATAAA
>CABYOB010000015.1 GCA_902520385.1 uncultured Bacteroidota bacterium | reverse complement strand
TCAGTATATTTGAATTTATATAAATGCTATCATTATGAAAAAATTATTGGTTCTATTATTTTTTGTTAGTCTCGGTTCATTATTACAAGCACAAGTAATTAACGGAAATGGGGTTATTGTGAAACAGTCTACAGATATTAAAATTGAAGACAAATCTGTTGATGCTGTAAAAGAACATTGGAGACAAAAAAATACAAGTGATACAAGAAAAAATATTAGTTCTGCAATGGCAAATATTGCTAAAGCTAGAGTTGCAAGGATGAAGAATTGGGTTGATCAACCATTTGAAGTTGGAATGGACTTGTCACAATATAAGTATATGGTGTTATTACCTCCTAGAAAAGGACACAGAGATATAAAAAGAAATCTTATAAAAAAACTGAAAGGACTTCCAATTACATATGTTAATACGCAGGAACCTTACCAAACACACGAAAAAATGCCTAAAGAAATTAAAGATAATCCAGAATCTGTTTTATGGCTTACAGTAGATGGCAGAGCATCGGATTTAGTTGAAATTTATATTCAACTTTATAATACTAATGGTGATTTAATTTATTCAATGGGTAGAGCAGCGATGTCAGGTTCTAGTGTTTTTAAAACTTTCAAGAATGAATTAAATTTTGTTTATTCTTTTTAGAATAAACAGAAAATATAATTCAATGTAAATAACATTAATAAATGTATGAAAAAACCCACCAATTAAGGTGGGCTTTAGTTAATGTGACGCGTAGCGGTTACGCTAGCTCCCCCTCTTGGGCTCGAACCAAGGACCCTCTGATTAACAGTCAGATGCTCTAACCAACTGAGCTAAGGAGGAATAAATGAATCGCAAATATATAGTCAATTAACGAATTATACAATATCTTTGACAAAATTAAAAAATTATGGGTTTATTAGTTGTTGGTACGGTAGCTTTTGACACAATAGAAACACCTACAGGAAAAGCTAGTAAAATATTAGGTGGTGCGGCAACATACACCTGCATTTCTTCGTCATATTTTACGTCACCAAATATTGTTTCTATTGTTGGTTATGACTTCCCCGGTTCACATATAGAAAAATTTAAGGAACACAATGTTAATCTTTTAGGATTGGAAAAACATGAAACAGAAAAAACTTTTTTTTGGGAAGGGAAATATAGAGAAGATATGAATATGAGAGACACAATAGATACCCAATTAAATGTTTTAGAACACTTTAATCCTAAAATACCTAAAGATCTTTTAAATTCTAATTATATAATGTTAGGAAATGTAATACCGTCTGTTCAATTAAACGTACTAAGTCAGTTAAAAAATAACAATTCATTAGTAGCAATGGATACGATGAATTTATGGATAGATAATGCTTATGATGATTTAATTAGTGTGATAAGTAAGGTCGATATTCTTATGATAAACGACCAGGAAATACAACAATTACAAAATGTAAATGATATTCAAAACGCTGTGGAAAAGACATTTTTCTTAGGCCCCTCATATATTATTGTAAAATTAGGAAGTAAAGGTTCTATTCTATTTTCTAAGGAGGATAAATTTATTTGTCCAGCGGTTACAATTAATGATGTTATAGACCCAACAGGCGCAGGGGATTCTTTTGCAGGAGGTTTTATGGGCTATTTATCTTCAATACAAAATCATTCATTTGAAAACATGAAGAAAGCCCTATGTTGGGGTACTGTTATGGCATCTTTTTGTGTTCAAGGATTTGGAACAGAAACAATTTTAAATTTAGAAAAAGATGCTTATTTAAATAGGTTTAATGAAAATTTTAGCTAAATAAGTTAGGCGGCTCTTTCTGACTATTTTCAAAAAAAATATCGATTTCTAATTCTTCATGTGTAGAAGCATTAACAGCCAATTCATCACATTTTTCATTTTCAATATGTCCACTATGACCAGGCACCCATTTAAATAAAATTTTATTTTTAGGATATATTTTTAGAAATCGTTTCCACAGATCAGGGTTTTTTTTCTTTTTAAAACCTTTCTTTTCCCAATTAAAAACCCAACCTTTTGTGACAGCATCAATGACATATTTAGAATCGCTAGTTACAATAATTTTTTTTTCTGTTTTTTCTATTTTTTCTAGCGCAACAATAACAGCTAGTAGTTCCATTCTATTATTTGTAGTTAAGCGAAATCCCTTTGACATTTCTACACAAGAATCATTATCTTTAATAATAATTCCATACCCCCCCTTTCCGGGGTTCCCTTTAGCAGATCCGTCAGTAAATACGTTAATGCTCATTGGTTATTAATTTTTCAATTATTATTGGATAAAACTGGTGTTCCAGTTTTTGGATTTTTTTAGAAAGTAATTTAGGTGAATCATTTGGTAAAACAGAACATTTTGCCTGAAAAATTATTTCCCCCTTATCATAATCTTCATTTACAAAATGAATAGTTATTCCACTTACAGTTTCATTATTTTTTAAAACAGCTTTATGTACATTGATACCATACATGCCCTTTCCTCCATACTTAGGCAATAAAGCAGGATGAATATTAATAATACAGTTAGGAAATTTGTTTATTAATGTAGATGGTATTTTTAATAAAAAGCCAGCTAGAACCACAAAATCAATCAGATTTTCTGTAAGGGTTTTTAAAATTTTGTCATTCAAATCTTGTTTGTGATCTTCAATTATTAAAGTGGGTATTTTATTTTCTTTTCCCACTGTAATTATTCCAGCCCCAGACTTATTAGTTACCATCAGCTTTATAGAAATATTTTTGTGAAATTTAAAATATTCGATTATGTTTTTTGCATTAGAACCTCTACCTGATCCAAAAATCGCAATTCTTTTCATTTAACTAAATTATACATTTTGTTGAAAAGACTGTAAATAAGTAGCAAGGATGTTTTATATATGACTTTAAAAAATATATATATTTGATTCAATTACAAATTAAAATTTATTATTATGTCAGATATATCTTCAAAAGTAAAAGCAATAATTGTTGAAAAATTAGTAATCGACGAAAGTGAAGTTACTGATACCGCTAGTTTCCAACAAGATTTAGGTGCGGATTCTTTAGATACAGTAGAATTAATTATGGAATTTGAAAAAGAATTTAATATTCAAATTTCAGATGAGGATGCTGAAAAAATTCAAACAGTTGCGGATGTAGTTACATATATACAAAATGCAACATAAATTATGCTCAAAAGAGTTGTAGTTACTGGAATAGGTGCATTGACACCAATAGGACTTGATGTTCCCACATTTTGGAAGGGATTGAGTCAATCTATTAGTGGCGCTGCTCCAATTACACGTTTTGATTCCTCTAAGTTTAAAACTCATTTTGCTTGTGAATTAAAAAATTTTAATCCAGAAGATTATATTAACAAGAGAGAGTTAAGAAAATTAGATGATTTTTCGGTCTACGCATTAATAAGTACGGAGGAAGCAATTAAAGATTCAAAACTTAATTTAGAAACTATAAATCTTCAAAGATGTGGTGTTATTTGGGGGTCCGGAATAGGCGGTTTAAATACAATGTCCTCGGAAATAGAATCATATGTTTTAAATGACAAAATACCTAGATTTAGTCCATTTTTTATACCAAAAATGATATCTGATATTGCAGCGGGTTTGCTTTCAATAAAATATGGTTTTAAGGGCCCAAATTTTTCAACTGTATCCGCGTGTGCCTCTTCTACAAATTCAATTATTGAGGCCTATCATTATATTAAACTAGGAAAATCTGATGTTATGATTTCAGGAGGCTCAGAGGCTTCAGTAAATGAAGCTGCTTTAGGGGGGTTTAATGCTTTACGTGCTTTGTCTACAAGAAATGATGATCCTAGTAGAGCCTCACGCCCATTTGATGCTAGTAGGGACGGATTTGTTTTAGGCGAGGGTTCTGGGACTATTATTTTAGAGGAGTATGAGCATGCTAAGAAAAGAGGGGCTAAAATTTATTGTGAATTAAAAGGAACAGGAACTTCAGGAGATGCTTATCATTTAACAGCTCCAGAGCCCAATGGATCAGGAGCTAAACAAGCCATGCAAAATGCAATTAAAGAATCAGGATTAAATTTGTCAGATGTAAATTACATTAATGTGCATGGCACATCAACACCTTTAGGAGATCCAATTGAAGTTAATGCTATAAAAGACATTTTTCAGAACCATGTTTATAGTCTAAATATAAGTTCAACTAAATCTATGACAGGTCATTTATTAGGAGCTGCGGGAGCAATAGAGGCAATTGCTTCTATTTTATCAATTAATAAATCATGTGTTCCTCCAACAATTAATTTGGAAAAACTTGATGATAAGTTAGACTCAAAAATAAATTATACCCCTAATAAAATGGAAGAAAAACAAATTAATAATGTAATATCAAACACTTTTGGCTTTGGGGGACATAATGCTTCAGTTTTATTTGGAAGGTTAACACAATGAATAAGCAAACAAAAAAATTAACACTTTCTCTAGATTTAGAGTATTCTTTATTTGGTATTCAAACCAGAGCACCTTCTTACAAATTAGTTTATTTTTTAAATAAGGGTATTAATATTGAATTAAAAAGAGATAACGACATCCATATTATTGAAAATAATCAAACTATATATTTAAGCAGATATACTTATTATGATTCTTGCCATGAACAAGAGTGGGCCCTAGTTAATAATGAATCAAAAGTGCAAAGCATAGATGACGCTGATTTAAGTATCTTTAACAAAGATTCGTATTATTTATCATACCTGATACCTGAATACAAAATGTTTAATTATATATTAAAAATAGATGGAGAGTTTTGTAATAAAGAGGAAATTTTAAAAATGAATAATATTAAAATTATAAATATTGCTTCATATATTAATAAGTCTCTAATAAAAAACACTGAAAAACTAATCTTTTAATTAATGCATTTTAATAAGAAAACAAAAATTATCGCAACAATTGGTCCTTCATGTAGTTCATATGATGTATTAAAAAAAATGATAATGGCCGGAGTCAATGTATGTAGATTAAATTTTTCTCATACAAATCATGAAGATGCATTCAAAATGATTTCCATTATTAAAAAAATTAATAATGAAATTGGAACTAAGACAGCAATATTGGGGGATTTGCAAGGTCCAAAAATAAGATTAGGGGTTGTGGCTAAAAATGTGTTTTTGAAGTCTAATAAATTAGTCACATTAACTAATCAAAATTGTGAAAGCTCAGATAAAAAGTTGTTTGTTGATTATCCTATGTTAGTAAACGATGTAAAGGTTAAAGATTTAGTATTAATTAATGATGGAAAAATAAAACTTAGAGTAAAATCAATTGCCAAAAAATCAATAGTTTGTGACATATTAAATGGTGGTAGAGTTTCTTCTCATAAAGGAGTTAATTTTCCTAACAGCCCATTGTCATTTAAATCTATTACAAAAAAAGATAAACAAGATTTGCTTTTTTTAATTAAACATAATATAGATTGGGTTGCGCTATCTTTTGTTCGAAGTTCAAGGGATATAGTGGGATTACGAGATATTTTAATTAAGAAGAATTCTAAAATAAAAATTATTGCTAAAATTGAAAAGCCAGAAGCAGTAAAAAACATAAAATCAATTACAAGATCAGCTGATGGAATAATGATTGCCAGAGGAGATTTAGGCATTGAAATTCCGATGCAAAAAGTTCCAATTGTACAAAAAAAAATAATTAATTTATGTTTAAATTATTCTAAACCAGTAGTTGTTGCAACGCAACTAATGGAGGGCATGATAAATAATTCAATCACAACAAGAGCTGAAACAAATGATGTTGCTAATGCAGTTTTTGATGGCGCTGATGCTTTGATGCTTTCAGGTGAAACAGCTATAGGAAAACACCCTATAAAAGTAGTAAGAGCAATGACTAAAGTTATTTTAAGTGTGGAGGCATCAAGTCTTAATTTTAGAAACAAATTAATTTTAAATCCCAAAAAAGCAAACGATCGTTATATTTCAGATTCTATTTGTTATTATGCTTCAGAATTAGCACATCAAGTGCAATCTAAAGCTATTATCACTCTTACTCACTCAGGTTATAATGCACAAAAAATAGCATCCAATAGACCAAATGCCTTTATTTATGTTTTTACTCATAATAAAAGTATTTTAAATAGTTTGAGTTTATTATGGGGTATTTATGGTTTTTATTATGATAAATTTAATAGTACAGATGATACTATAAGAGATTTGCATAATTTTTTAAAAGATCAAAAAATATTAAAACTTGGACAAACCGTAATAAACATCGGAAGTATGCCAATTAATGATAAGGGCATGACTAATATGTTAAAGGTGGGGAAAATTAAATAATATGACTAGATTTAAATTGTTTTAAAAATCTAATATCATTTTCATAAAATAATCTAATGTCATCGATTTGATATAGAAGCATAGCTATTCTTTCTATACCCATTCCAAATGCAAACCCCGAATATTTTTCATTATTAATTGTAACATTTTTTAATACATTTGGATCTACCATTCCACAACCCATAATTTCAAGCCAACCAGTACCTTTTGTTATTTTCCTATCAGTTTCAGTTTCGAGCCCCCAATAAATATCTACTTCTGCGCTAGGTTCTGTAAAAGGAAAAAAAGATGGTCTAAATCTAATTTTTTTATTTTCGCCAAACAACCTATTAACAAATTCTTGAATAATTAATTTTAGATCAGAAAAATTTATATCTTCATCTATAGCAAGCCCTTCAATTTGATGGAAAAGACAATGTGATCTTGCTGAGACGTCTTCATTTCTAAAAACTCTTCCAGGAGAAATAATCCTGAATGGTGGAGATGTATTTTCCATATATCTTATTTGTACAGAAGAGGTATGTGTGCGTAATAATAAATCAGGAGATTTACTTATAAAGAACGTATCTTGCATGTCTCTTGCCGGATGATTTTCTGGCATATTTAAAGCAGAAAAATTATGCCAGTCATCCTCGATTTCGGGCCCTGTCTCTAAATCAAACCCCATCAATTTAAAAATATCTATGATTTTATTTTCCACAATTGTTAGGGGATGTAAAGAGCCAATTTTGCCAAAACCAGATGGTAATGTAAAATCTATAATTTCTTTTTCAGCAGATTTGTTTACAGACTTTTTTTTAGAATTAACTTTTGAAATAACAAGTTGTTTTAACTCATTAATTTTTAAGCCAATTTCTTTTTTTTTAGAGGGCTCGATATCTTTAAATTCATTGAACAATTTACTTAAAAAGCCATTCTTTCCCATATATTTAATTCTAAACAATTCAACTTCTTTTTCATTATTTGAATTAAAAGAAGAGACTTCTTGTTTATATTTTTCTATTAGTTCCTGCATTTTTTCTATATTTATTCACTTACTATTTTCCAAATTTAACTAATTGGGTGATAATTTATGAATTGTATGAAGAGAATCTATTTACTTTTTTTGTTTTTTATATCATTAAGCTTTGCTTCCTGCTATGAAGACCCATTCTTTAAATTAAAAGTTTTTGTTGTTAATCAAGACTTTATTCCAGTGGAGGGAGCAGATGTTATAATTTCAGTTCAGAATGATTTAGGTGAAATAATTGAAGATGCAACTGTTTTCAAATCAGCTTCAACTGATAATAATGGCTTAGCTTCTTTTGATTTTGAAAACTTAGGGTTTTTTTCTGTTCAGGTTCAGAAAATAATTTTTTCAACTAACATCTGCGGAACTAGTAGTGTTAGTTTAGAGGAAAATGTTATTAAAGAAATCACAATACTTGCAACAGAATCTAATTGTAACTAGAATTTTATTTTTGCTTCTTCAAAGTAAATAATAATAGATTTTTTTAGTAGTGTAGTTTGTTCACTAGGCTTCAAGTTAGGTAGTGTTTCATTTGTTTTCCAATGGGGCCAACCTTCATCATCTCTTCCATTAAATGAGTAATAACCATAGATGCTTAATAATTTACATATTGCAATATGTAGTAAGTCTATTTTTTCTTGTTTTTTAAAACTTCGATAACCTTGGCCTAATTCATTAATTCCAATAAGAAATAAAATAGCTTGCAAATCTAATTCTTCCCCACCTCCAAATTGCTGGCTAATATATTTAACGAGAGAATTCCACTTCTTATTTTCTTCAATCATTTTTTAATTCTTTTATCCCTGGTAAATCTGGGTTTTGTAAAAATGCTAACATTGCTCCACCCCCACTAGATATATATTTAAATCCATAGAAGTTAGACGTATGTTGTTTGTAGTTTGAGATCGCTGATAATGTGTCCCCCCCCCCAACTAATGTATAAGAACCGGACTTTGTAGCAGAAGAGATTGCTAATAAAATTTTTTCTGTACCCATTTTAAATTCTTTTTTTTCAAACATGCCCATTGGTCCATTCCAAATAATTGTTTTAGATTTTAAAATTATTTTTTCAAAATTTTCACAAGATTTGGATCCTATATCTAACCCGGATTCATCATAAGGAATTTCAGTAATTTTCCTTTTATAAGTTTTAGTATTATTGATATTAGCGCTAATAACATCAATGGGTAAATGAATATTACATTTTAGTGTTTTGGCATTTTTTAATATATCAGCTACGTTTTCCAATTGTTCTGGCTCATAAAGAGACTGACCTATAGAGCCATTTAAATATTTAATAAAAGTAAATGCCATTGCCCCTCCAATAATAATATCATTACAAGTATGCAAAAGCTTTTTTATTAAACTTACTTTAGTGCTAATTTTAGCACCACCTATTACGGCTAGAATTTTTTCTTTAGAACTAAGAACTTTATTAAGTTCCTTAATTTCTCTTTGTAATAGTAGGCCGGGCAACTTGTTTTCATTAAATAATCTAGGTATTTTAATTATAGAAGAGTCTGTTCTATGGCATACTGCAAAAGCATCATTTACAAAGAAATCAACATTTTTAGCTATTTTTTTTGCAAATAATTCACAAGATTTTTGTTCACCTTTGTCAAATCTAAGATTTTCTAATATTAGAATTTCTCCTGGCTTAACTATCTTTTTTTTATTTTCTATTTTTTTACTTTCAAAAGAATTACAAAAATGAATAATTTTGTTTTTAAAAAAATCGATTTTTTTCAGGTGTTTTTTTATAATCATCATTGATAGATTTTCTTCAAAACCTTTAGGTCTACCTAAATGAGATATTAATATTAACGCATTATTATTTTCTAAAAGTAATTTGATAGTAGGTATACATAGTAAAATTCTTGAGTTATCAATCACTGATTTGTTTTTTAATGGCACATTAAAATCAACACGCACTAGGACTTTCGAGTTTTTAGGAAATTTTTTTGTTTTATTTAATAATAGAGTATCATCCATCAATCACATAAATTTTATAAAAATAAATTTAATCATTTATATTATAATCTTTATTTAGTTAATTATTGATTTTTGTAAATTAGGCATGTGTTATTTAGTCAATTCAATTCAAATAATAAAAATAGACAAGTCCTGGTAGATGGAGTTAATAGTGATAAAATACCACATGCATTACTATTTTTTGGACCGAGTGAATCCGGGAAGTTAGCACATGCTTTGGCATATATACAATACATTTTTTGTTTAGATAAAAAAAACAATGATAGTTGTGGTGTATGCTCTAATTGTTTAAAAAATGGATTATTAATGCATCCGGATGTTCATTATATTTTTCCAGTTGCTTCATCAAAAAATAATCAAAAACCAGTAAGCGCTAATTATTTAGAGTTATGGAAAAAAAATGTCTTGAAATCAGGCGATTTAAATCTTGAGACATGGACGGAGATTATATCCAAGGATAAAAAAAATTTAGTTATTTATGTTCAAGAAATATATGAATTAGAAAAAAAAATAAATTTAAAATCTTATCAAGGGGAATATAAAGTTTTTTTGATATGGAATGCAAATAAACTTAATACGCAAGCGTCTAACAAATTATTAAAAAGTTTAGAGGAGCCGCCTACAAAAACTTTGTTTATATTAATTTCAGAATCCAAAGAAGAATTAATAACTACGGTTTTATCGCGATTAATTTCAATAAAATTTCAGCCGAATAATAATTCAGAAAAAACAATTTCTGAGAGCAAGCACATGCTTTTTGCCGAGACATTTGTTGAGTGGGTGAGGTTATGTTTTAATGCTAATAAAAAAAATAAAATTAATGATCTGGTAGATTTAGTAGAAAAAATTGCATCTATGAACAGAACAAAACAATTAGATTTTTTAAATTATGTGACAGAGAATTTTAGAAAAAGCTTTTTATATAATTATAGCTTAAAAAACCAATTATATCTTGATATTCCTCACGAAAACTTTTCTGTGGAAAGATTTTCATGTTTTGTTCACAGAAAGAATATTTTTTTAATTTTTAATAAAATTGAAGAAAGCATGTACTATATTACTAGAAATGCAAATTCTAAATTATTGTTTTTGGATTTGTCACTAACTTTATCAAAGTTAATTTATAAAGAAAATAAAGTTGAAAACGATTTAACATAATTGAAGTTTACAAGAAAAATAAATATGATATAATAGAAAAATATGAGAGCAAGGGTTTTAATTTTTTTTATAGTAATTATTTTAGCTTTTTTGATTTTTAAGCTTTCTTTTTTGTCAAACAAAACAATATATTCTGATTATTATAATATTCCAAACAACCAATGGCTACTAACTGATACGTTAATATTTAATTTACCTATAGAACAACAATCGATTAATCAATACAATATCCAATTATTTGGGAAAATAAATCAAGACTATTCTTATTCTAATTTGTTTTTATTTGTTGATATATATTCTGAAAACAAAAAAATAAAACGAGACACATTATCTATTTTAATTTATGATAATTTTGGCAACCCCGAACAAAAAAGCATTGGAAACACTCAGTTTTTCAATTTAAATTATTTGCCTAATTTTAAAAGTAATAAAAACTATAAATTAAAAATAGTTCACGGAATGAGAAAAGACAAATTAAATGGAGTAGAAAGTATAGGATTAAAAATAAAAGAAAAATAAATTGAAATCGTTTATAAAAAAAGTAACACTAAAGCAAAAAATAAGAGTATTTATTTTTTTAATTTCTTTTATAATAATAATTCCAATATCAACCTTGTTAATAGGACTTACTTTGGCGTCATCAGGTTATTTCGATTCTCCAAATTCTCCGATGCCCACATTTGAAATTTTAGAAAATCCACCAACTAATTTAGCAACCGAAATACTTTCTTCTGATGGTGTTGTTATAGGCACATATTATTTAGAAAATAGAAGAAAAGTTAGATTTGATAAAATTTCTAAGCATGCTATTGACGCTTTAATTGCCACAGAAGATGAAAGGTTTTATAAACATGCAGGGATTGATTATAAATCAACTTTACGAGCTATATTATATTTTGGTTCAAAAGGGGGAGGGAGTACTTTAACACAACAATTAGCAAAAATGTTATTTTCAAAAAGGCCTAAATCAAAAATTCAGAGAATAACTCAAAAATTTAGAGAATGGGTTATTGCTACTAGACTTGAAAAGCGCTATACTAAAAATGAAATTATTACTATGTATTTTAATAGGTTTGATTTTTTGAATCAGGCAATAGGAATAAACACGGCTTCTAGAATTTATTTTAATAAGGATGCAAAGCAATTAACTGTAGAAGAAGCAGCTTTATTAGTAGGGATGGCTAAAAATCCTTCATTATATAATCCTCTTAGGTATCCAGAAAAGAGTTTGGAAAGGAGAAATGTAGTTTTAAATCAAATGAAGAGAAATAAGAAAAAATTAAATATCAATTTTTCTAATGAACAATTTGATTCTTTGAAGAAATTACCATTATTATTAGAGTATAAAAAAGCAAGTCATAATGAGGGAATAGCTACTTATTTCAGAGAGCATTTAAGGTTTTATATGAAAGAGTGGATTAAGAATAATCCAAAGATAGACGGTAGTTATTATAATTTATATACAGATGGTTTAAAAATCCATACAACGATAGATTCAAGAATACAACAGCATGCAGAAAATGCTGTTTCAACACATATGAAAAAATTACAGGCGGATTTTTTTAGTGGCTGGAATAAATATAAATCAAAAAAAGCCCCCTTTGATCAAAATTTAAGTACTAAAACAATTAATCGTATTTATAGAAATACAATGCGAAGAACAGAAAGATATAGAGTTTTAAAAAGCAATAATATTAAAGACGAAGAGATAGATAAAATATTTAATCAACCAATAAGTATGAAGTTGTTTTCTTGGGAAAAAGAAATAGATACAATTTTGTCACCCATGGACTCTATAAAGTATTATAAGTATTTTTTAAATGCAGGTCTTTTATCAATAGAACCTAAAAGTGGAGAGGTAAAAGCTTGGGTTGGAGGAATAAATCATAAATTTTTCAAATATGACAATGTTAATTCTAAAAGGCAAGTTGGTTCAACATTCAAGCCTTTTGTTTATGCTACTGCTATAGATTTATTCAAGTATTCTCCGTGCCTTAAAATTCCAAATTCCCAAGTTGTGTTTGAAAAAGATG